>NZ_CP128540.1:5217500-5490000 GCF_021283545.2 Pseudomonas alloputida
CAGCCGACACAGCTGTAGCTCCTCTTAAAAAAGAGGGCGGCGGCAAAAACTGAGTGCAACACCTGACCTTTCCGGTACGGTGCTGCCCCTATGTCTTATTCCGAACTCAGCGTTGAAGAACGCGCCACCATTCAAATCGGCCGTGCCCAAGGGTTCAGCCTGCGCAAGATTGCTTGCTTGATCACCCGATCCCCTTCGACCATCAGCCGGGAGCTGCGCCGCAATCGAGATGTCTGTGGCGGCTACTCGGCCCGCATGGCCCAGCAGCAGATGCAGGCCCGCCGCCAACGCTGTCGACCGAAACGAAAGCTCTTGCCGAGTAGTGAGCGCTTCCAGTTGGTGGCCCATATGCTGCGCGAGCGTTTGTCTCCCGAGCAGATTGCCGGCAAGCTGCGCAGCATGAACATTCCCAGCCTCAGAGAAGCCTACGTCTGTCGCGAGACGATCTATAACGCCATCTACGCCTTGCCGGTCGGCGAGCTGCGTAAAGAGCTGATCATCTGCCTGCGCCAAAGTAAGACGACGCGACGGCCGCGCTCTGGCGGCGTGGATCGACGCGGCCAGATCCCCGAGATGGTCAGCATCCATGTGCGCCCACCGGAGATCGAAGACCGGCTGATGCCAGGGCATTGGGAAGGCGATCTGATCAAGGGCAAGGCCAACGCCTCGTCTGTAGGCACGCTGGTGGAACGTACCAGTGGCTACCTGATGCTGGTAAAGATGAACGACGCGACGGCGACCTCGGCGATGGAAGGCTTCAGTGCAGCGCTCAATGGCATGCCGCTGGCGATGCGCAAGAGCATGACCTACGACCAGGGCCGAGAAATGGCGCGGCATGCTGAAATCACCCAGCAGACCGGGGTGGCAATTTACTTCTGCGACCCGCATAGCCCTTGGCAACGCGGCAGCAACGAAAACATAAATGGCCTGATCCGCCAGTATCTGCCCAAGGGCACGGACTTGTCGGTACACAGCCAAGAAGAACTCGACGCTATTGCACTGCAACTGAACATGCGACCGCGTAAGCGCTTCGACTTCAAGTGCCCCATCGAAGTTATGGGTGAGGTGATGCAGAAGGCCATGACTATGCGGCATGATGCTCCAGCTTCAATTCAATGACCGTGTTGCACTCAGCTCCTGCAACCGCCCTATCTTGCATTGAACCAGCATGTTCTGTGCCTGACTCATCAGTGAGCGAGAATGCAACAAACTGCCCCCCAACCTGTGTTGTGCCATCAATTGCTCCACAAAAGGTTGAAATGGCATCAATTGATGCTAGGCGTGCAAAAGATAAGAGTATTTCCTGCTGATGCGGCTTTAGCTCGCGGGCCAGACCAATAATTGCCCGCCACTCTTCGTCTTTTACGGAGGCCAAATCTTGTGTAGTGAGCATGCTTCTGTAAAACGACAGCGTTTCGTCACATGCGTCTTTTAAGAGAGCTTTACACAGGGTCGATGTTTTCATGGGCTAGGTCTAACGCCTGAGTTGAGGGGCTTTTGCGGAGTAGGCGCAGCCTGCGTAGCAAAAGTCCCGCTCCAACGATTTGTTATGCCGCATCTGCTACTCGGCGACTGAGCGATTTTTGTGTGCTTTGACAACGTTCGCTGTGTGCTGGAGCAAGTCTAGACCGCCCGGTAGACCGTGCCCGGGAATGACGACCTCTGCTTCCGGGTAGTGTTTTTGAATCCGCTCAACGGAGGTGGGCCATTCAGCCAGTTATGCCGCATCTGCTACTCGGCGACTGAGCGATTTTTGTGTGCTTTGACAACGTTCGCTGTGTGCTGGAGCAAGTCTAGACCGCCCGGTAGACCGTGCCCGGGAATGACGACCTCTGCTTCCGGGTAGTGTTTTTGAATCCGCTCAACGGAGGTGGGCCATTCAGCCAGATCGGCATCGGCCACGTTCCCCGCAGACGTGCGTGACAACTCATGAACGGCACAACCACCGTATAGCACGTTCGCTGACGGGACGTATACAACCAGATTGTCGGTCGAATGCGCAGCACCAGGATAGAAGAGCTCTACTGGACCGAAGCGCACTGCGTCCCCGCTCGATGAGAGTCCTTCTAGAGAATGCGTGGGAATCTCGTTCCCCTCTGCCTCGGCTAGCCGGCGTGTCGACGGTGATGCGTACGTTGCCACCCCAGCCGCCCGAAGGACATCAACGCCGCCGACGCGGTCGTCATGAAAGTGCGTGGAGACTGCACGCGTTACGGGAAGTCCAATTTGCTTTTCAATCTCCGCGAGAAGTGCCGCTGTGTTTTTCGCACCCCACGCTGTATCAATCAAAAGCAACTCATCACCATCACGGACAATGAGACCATTGGACGGGTAGACCGCGCCATCAAACGACTGCGTTGCGATATGCGACCAAACACCATCGGCAATCTGGTAAAGTCGGACCTCTCCGACCGGAATTTCGTTGACTGTCGGATACTCACCACTCGGCTCCCCGGAATGGGCTAACGGACTTGCGACAGCCATGACAGACGCGGTCATGTAGACCAATAAACTACTAATAACTTTTAACATCAAGACTCCATAGGGGTGGGTGCGGCATAACTTTGTTTTAGGGCGACTGCCCTGCTGCGTAACATCGTTGCTGCTCCATAACATCAAACATCGACCCACGGCGTAACGCGCTTGCTGCTTGGATGCCCGAGGCATAGACTGTACAAAAAAACAGTCATAACAAGCCATGAAAACCGCCACTGCGCCGTTACCACCGCTGCGTTCGGTCAAGGTTCTGGACCAGTTGCGTGAGCGCATACGCTACTTGCATTACAGTTTACGAACCGAACAGGCTTATGTCCACTGGGTTCGTGCCTTCATCCGTTTCCACGGTGTGCGTCACCCGGCAACCTTGGGCAGCAGCGAAGTCGAGGCATTTCTGTCCTGGCTGGCGAACGAGCGCAAGGTTTCGGTCTCCACGCATCGTCAGGCATTGGCGGCCTTGCTGTTCTTCTACGGCAAGGTGCTGTGCACGGATCTGCCCTGGCAGGGCATCAACGAAGACCAGAACCTGGGCATCGCCATCACCCGCCGTGCGCTGGAAGCCCCGCTGCGCGCCATCGTGGCCAACGCCGGTGAAGAACCGAGCGTGATCGTGGCCAACGTCAAGGCCGGCGAAGGCAGCTACGGCTACAACGCCGCCACCGGCGAGTTCGGCGACATGATCGCCATGGGCATCCTGGACCCGACCAAGGTGACCCGCTCGGCCCTGCAGCACGCCGCTTCCGTCGCCGGCCTTGCGATCACGACCGAAGTGGTCGTGGCCGAAGTGCCGAAGAAGGAAGAGCCGGCCATGCCGGGTGCTGGCGGTATGGGCGGCATGGGCGGCATGGATTTCTGATCCGGTTGGCCCGGTCGTCAGGGAACCGGACCGCGCCAGCGCGGTCCGATCCCGGCAACGACCCGACATCAAGGCCCCAAGGACGGGGCCGGAGCCCGGCAGCGATGCCGGGCTTTTTGTTGTGCCCGCGCCGCGGCAATGTCTGACGCGAAGATCAGAACGCACCGATACGAACGTGCGAACACAGGCGCAACACTGAGCAGCCGTCCCCGCACCGGAGCGCTGCGTGCCGCGCCTCGCCACATCCCGGCGGCAAGCCGCGGGATGCGCGCCACTGCCGTCCGCCCACACCGGTTCGCGGTACGCGCGCCACGCGCCCGAGCGCACGCTGCTGTACGCGTTGGTAGAGGCGCACTACCCGGACTTCATTGCACGGATCGAAGCGGAGGGCCGCTCGCTGCCCGGGTATGTCCGCGAGGCGTTCGATGCCTACCTGCGTTGCGGCGTACTCGAGCACGGCTTCCTGCGGGTGGTGTGCGAGCACTGCCGTGCAGAGAGGCTGGTGGCCTTCTCCTGCAAGAAGCGCGGGTTCTGCCCGAGTTGCGGCGCGCGACGCATGGCCGAGAGTGCGCGGCACCTGGTCGAGGAGGTGTTCGGCCCGCGGCCTGTGCGGCAATGGGTGCTGAGCTTTCCGTACCCCTTGCGTTTCCTGTTCGCCAGCAAGCCAGAAGCCATTGGCCCGGTGCTGGGCATCGTGCAGCGCGTGATCGCCGGCTGGTTGGCCGATCAAGCCGGCATCGACCGCGCCAGCGCCCAGTGCGGCGCGGTGACGCTGATCCAGCGTTTCGGCAGCGCGCTGAACCTGAACATCCACTTCCACATGCTGTGGCTCGACGGCGTGTACGTGGAAGCCACCGAGCTGCCGCGGCGCGAACTGCGCCTGCACCGCGCCCGTGCGCCCACCACCGCGCAGTTGACCCAGCTGGCAGCTACCATCGCGCACCGGGTGTGTCGGCACCTGACGCGCAAAGGCTGGCTCGAAGGGGAGGGCGAATCGGCCTTCCTGGCAGACAGCGCTGCAGGCGACGACAGCATGGATGGGCTGCGGATGAGTTCGATCACCTACCGCATCGCCACCGGCCGCGACGCTGGCTGCAAGGTCGTCACGCTGCAAACGCTGCCCGGTGACGCCGGTTCGCTGGAGGGCGAAGCCGGCAAGGTCGGCGGCTTCTCACTGCATGCCGGCGTGGCGGCCGAAGCACACGAAAGCCACAAGCTGGAAAAGCTGTGCCGCTACATCACGCGCCCGGCGATCAGCGAGAAGCGGCTGTCGATAGCGCTCCAGGGCAGGGTGCGTTACCAGCTCAAGACCCCGTGGCGCAATGGCACCACGCATGTGGAATGGGATCCGGTGGATTTCATCGCCAAGCTGGCGGCGCTGGTCCCGCCACCTCGCGCGCATCTCACCCGCTTCCACGGCGTATTCGCCCCGAATGCAAACCTGCGTGCGCAGCTGACGCCCTCGGGGCGCGGCAAGCGGCCTGCGGGCGATGCGGCGCCAGTGGACGTCAGCGCCCACGACGCGCCGCGCAGCCCCGAGGAGAAGCGCCGTGCGATGAGCTGGGCGCAACGGCTCAAGCGGGTCTTTTCCATCGACGTCACCGCCTGCGTCCACTGCGGTGGCACCGTGCGGATCGTCGCCAGCATCGAGGAACCCACCGCCATCCGCGCCATCCTCGCCCACTTCGAGAAGCACGGCGCGCGGGAAGAAGCGCACTACAGGCCCGCAGCGCGCGCGCCGCCAGTGCAAGCCGCGTGACGATCTGCCGGCTGCACAGCCGACGGCGAAACCGGAATCCGAGCCGATGCGGCCACGA
Source organism: Pseudomonas alloputida (assembly GCF_021283545.2). Classification (NCBI taxonomy): domain Bacteria; kingdom Pseudomonadati; phylum Pseudomonadota; class Gammaproteobacteria; order Pseudomonadales; family Pseudomonadaceae; genus Pseudomonas; species Pseudomonas alloputida. Next base: position 5,222,670 of record NZ_CP128540.1, read on the forward strand.
TCCGCAGGGCGGCGCTCGGCCCGCTGTCGGGAATCAGCGAAGCATGGCTGCTGACAACGCCGCTGCGTGGCCCCGCGATGCCGAAATCCCACTCACAGACGTCCGATCCGTGCCCAAAACGGGGCTTGCGCGACCGCCGCCTACCCAGCAGACTGCCCGAAAAGGGCGTTTGAACTTCCTATACGCTAGTTGCGAATCAGATCGGCCTGGCTGAGCTCAAGGCCGGTGGAATTCATGCTCTCGAAGATGAGCTGAGGATTGTCCTGAGTGCGATCGAGCGACACCTCGACGATGAGCAATTTGGCCAACCCTTGGCAGATGGCTTTGAGCTCGTCCTGATGCTTGTTTATCAGCGCCTGAAAGAGCGTGTAGTTCTGCTCTATGCGGGTACTGATCTCCGCAGGCATCGGTGCGGATTTGATGATGGCCAACAACGTCTTCTTATCAGTTTCCGACAGAATGAGTTTGTAGTGGCGCTCGCCGTCCTCTTCAGGATTGAGCAGGTAGTAATTGTGCAGCTTTCGCGCGGAGAAACTGTCCAGCAATTCAGGCAGCTGATTGGCTTCAAAGTGCTTGGCCAGTGCTGCAATCAACAAGGTGCACGTGGTAAGACGTTGTTGTCCGTCGATGACCAGCAGTGCTTCCTGGGTGGTGACGGTGGACAGACCACGCTCCACATAAACGATGGAACCGATGAAATGGCCATTAATCTGCTCGTCACGACCCGACCTCAGCAAATCTGACCACAGCTGTTGGCACTGGGCTTCCGTCCAGGAGTAATTGCGCTGATAGATGGGAATGACGAACTGCGGAGATTTCTTCAAGAACTTGAGCAGGTTGGTTTCTGTGGCCTTCACTTCTATTCCTCAGAGATATTGAGCGATCTGCTGACGCTCGGCCAACAGTGCTTTTAATTGGAGATTGATTTCGACTTGGCGTGCCATCTGCTTTTCCTTCGCGCCTTGTGCCCGCAGGCGGCTGATCTCGCCTTCAAGCCGCTCGCAATCGGCCAGCGCCTGCCGACGCGCCGCCGCCTGCTCCGGCGTTGCCGTGGTTCGGTAGTTTCCTGTCCGCCGCGCAGCCTGCAGGGCCTGCACGCAATCCATCCAGCCTTGATAGAGGGCGTGCAACGAGGTCTGGGGCTGGTGTGCAATCGACAGGGATTGCACGAAGGCATGCTCGGCTTCGGAGCGTGCTGCGGCATCGGTCGCCGTGGCATTGGCGGTTGCGTGGGATAGCAAGGCCAACGTAAGGCTGCCGTCGAGCACCACTTTGCTGGCCTCGTTCTGCGCCCAGCGCTTGTGGGCCAGGGACAAGGCCACCGTTTGTCCTTCAACCAACAGCAACAGCACCGGATAAGGCACCGCACGGTGCACCAGTTCAGCCAGCCGCGAGCAACTGGCGGGTTTGACGGTACCCCGCAAGGTCACAACCAGCACTGCGATCTCAAGGTACTCGCGCTGCGCGTCCCGGTAGTCAGGCACGCCGATGGTGTTGGGCTTGAGCGCGGCGAACCACTGGATTTCTTCAATGGCATCGGTGATCAAGCGTTTGTCGGACGCCGTAGGCACACCATTCTCCAACAGCAGTTTCTTGGGGACGCGCTGCTCTACCCGGCAACTGTCGGGCAGGCCCAATGCCTGGATAACGGCGTGCGCGTCGATGACCGTCATGCTGCCTCCCTTTCCGGCAGCACCACCAGGAATGCCACCACCTCAAAATCACCGCTGCCGGCGAATTCGCCTTTCATGGCGTGCGTGCCGCCGGGCGTGAATAGACTGGCCACGGCCCGTTCCTCGTGCTTGCCGGCGACGGATGCCACTGCCGCCGCGAGCAGCTTCTGGGCATGGCGCATGTCTTCGCCCCCTTTGGTGGCCTTGTCGAACCGCGCGCAGGCACTTTCATCAGGTCGTTCGCGCCCCAGCGAAAGGCGCTTGAGGCGGTCCAGGATGCGTTTGGCCTGGGGGTAAGGCAGCAATACGGTTCCGTCATCGCCGACATGCACCAGGTAGTGCGGCGCGAGCGGGTAGTCGGACGATGCGGCGGGCTTTGCTGCCGGGCCGCAGGCTTGCAAGCAGAAGATCACGCCGGGGGGAATATCGGCATCCAGTGTCGTGGTCACCGCATAGGCTCCAAGGGGCTGGGTGTCGAGCTTGCCGGGGTGCGCCTTCAGATATTGCGCCAGATCGATGCGGAAGTCGGTCAGGGTGAGGTCGGTGATCGACACGCCGGTGGACAGGTCTTCCATGTCGATGACGGTGTCCTGCAATTTGAGCAACTGCTTGCGCCGGTATTCCAGATCGTTCATGGCGTTGCCGGATTGTTGCTCGATCAGGTTTTCTTCCCCTGTGGCCGAGACATCGAGCAGCACCATGCGACCGCTGACGCGCTGTTCCAGGTTGATGTATTCCTCCAACTCCATGTTGGGCCAGAAGTTCACGAGCTGGATGCGCTGGTTGGGCGAGCCGATGCGGTCGATGCGTCCGAAGCGCTGGATGATGCGCACCGGGTTCCAGTGGATGTCGTAGTTGATCAGCCAGTCGCAGTCTTGCAGGTTCTGCCCTTCGGAAATGCAGTCGGTGGCGATCAACAAGTCAATCTCGCCTTCAGCGGCCAGTTCGGCCGGGCGCTCCTTGGCGCGCGGCGCAAATGCCGACAGCACATCGCTCATGCCTTTGCGCAGACCGGGCAAGGTGGTCTGTATGCCGGCGCTCCCGGTGACCAGCGCAGCATCGACACCCAACGTGCTTTTGGCCCAGGGAGCGAGCTGCGCATAGAGATAGTGCGCCGTATCGGAAAAAGCAGTGAACACGATGATCTTGCGGTTGCCGGGGTTGATCGGATCGTGGCACTTGCGTTGGATCAAGTCGCGCAGTGCGGTCAGCTTGGCGTCGCGGGCGGCATCGATTTGTTTGGCAGCCGCCAGCAGGGTTGCCAGGCGGTTGCGGTCTTCCAGCAGATCCTGCTTCCAGCGGATCAGATCCACGTCATCCAGCAGCACCTTGACTTTGCGCCCGACCAACAAGGACTCGAACGCGGGGTCGTCGATATCGACGTCGGCAATGTCGATTTCCTCCAGTGCATCGGCATGCGACTCAATGCGGCCCAGCGTGGCCTCCACGTCCTTGAGCTGCCTTTGCAGTGTCAGGGTGAAGGAAGAAACGGCGCTTTCCATGCGTTTGAGCACGTTCACACGCAGGAGATGAATCAGGCTTTCTTCGCGGTCCGCTTGGCGGAAGAAGCTTTCTCCGCCGCGAATCTGCGTGCTGTACTTGGCGTCGTAGGCTTCCTGTTTGTGGGGCAGGACATAGCGCAGCGGCGCATAACTGGCCAAGGTGAGTCGGCGGATTTCCTGATTGATGTCGCGGATGGCGCGGAACTCGCCCGCAAGGTCAACGTCGGCCTTGATGTTGATCGGTGGCAGGCGATCCGGGAAGCGGCCTGTCTCGCTGGTGCCGTAGTATTTCTCCACGTGCCGCCGAGAGCGGGCGATGGTGAGATGGTCCAGCAAGGTGAAGTAGTCGAAACCCAGCATCTCCACCAGCCGGGTCGGTGTTTTTTCAGCTTCGTCCAGCGCCAGCCAGCGGTTGAACTGCGCCTGCGCCTTGCGGGTCGTGGCCTCGATGCTGGCGATGCCGTGCTCCATCAGGGCGGTGTCATCGCCTTCGGTGGCAAAGGCAATCTGGTTGCGCAGGTCGGCCAGGCGGTTGTTGACCGGTGTGGCCGAGAGCATCAGCACGCGGGTCTTGACGCCTTCGCGGATGATCCGCCGCATCAGGCGGTCGTAGCGCGACTCCTTGCCTTTGTGGGTGGCCTTGTTGCGGAAGTTGTGCGATTCGTCGATCACCACCAGGTCGTAGTTGCCCCAATTCACATGCGACAGATCGATATCGCCGGATGTGCCGCCATCGCGTGACAGGTCGGTGTGGTTGAGGACGTCGTAGTTGAAACGGTCGCCTGCAAGGACGTTGCGCTTGTCGTTGGCCTTGTAAAGCGTCCAGTTATCGCGCAGGCGCTTGGGCGCCAGCACCAGCACGCGGTCGTTGCGCAGTTCGTGGTACTTGATGATGGCCAGGGCTTCGAAGGTTTTGCCTAAGCCGACACTGTCGGCAATGATGCAGCCGCCAAAGCGGTTGAGTTTGTCGATCGCGCCCACCACGCCGTCGCGCTGGAACTTGAAGAGCTTCTTCCACACCACGGTATTGCGAATGCCGGTGGCGGACTTGACGATGCGCTCTTCATCCATCTCGTCGCCACTGTCACGAAACAGGTGATGCAACATCAATGTGTAGATGGTGAACGGGTCGCGGTGCTCACCAAGGGCTCGCAGCGCTTCGAGAACGGCATCACGCCCTTTGCTCTTGTCCTCCGAATCGGTGGCAGAAACGCTTTGCAGATTTGCCCACTGGTGATCGAACCATTGGGCAAGCTGCGCGGCCTCGTCAGCAGATTCCGATGCCTGAATCAAGCTCAATGGGTTGCCTGGCGTCAGGCCAAGGCCTGATGTGCTGAAGGCGAACGACCCCAGCACCACTTGTTCAGGCGTTCCATCGAGCCTGCGCATGACTGCTGCACCTTGAGGCACTGATCTTGATGCCCGCCGCAGATCAACCTTCTCACTGATCCACTTCGCGCACTGATTGGCCAACCAGCGTGCCTGCAGACGATTGCGCGCGGCACGGTCACCTTCCGAACCAAGGAGTTCAAGCACCGCATCGTCGGGAGGCACAATCAATTGGACCCGTTCCAGGGTGGACAGAGCCTCTCGGACTTCAGCGAAGGCGTAAAGAGAGAACGAAGGCGTCACGCAACCGAGCTGATTGCCACGCTTGAGATGAGGGCGGATCAAATCGATGACGCGCTGCGAACCGGTGTTGTGGATCAGCTTCATGGTCGTTCCCGTTCAGTCGTCTATCGACGCCTCTGTACTTGGCGATGCATATCCCGGCGCCAGCACAGCATTGCGCACACCGTAGATGGCAAGGTGGTCTTTCAACCAAAGCCGGTACTCGGGGCCGCGCAGGCTATGGTCGGGGGAACAATCGACACTCCATTTGCGCAGGATGTACCCGGCCGTGGCTGCACGCAGCTTCATCCGCAGCACGCCGCCCTGCATGCCGTAGTCCATTTCGGTGATCTCTGGCCGGGGCTGGTCCGGATGGGGAACCAGTTCCAGCTCGACGATCCGTGTCCACTGAATGTCCTGATCGCTCATCTCGTGAGCCGCCACTGGCTGGCCCTTGAGCACGACAGGGCGTCTGATCCGGGTGATGACGAAATCCCGGAAATCCTGGGATTTGCGGTCGAACGCGCGAACGTGCCAGCGCAGACCGTTGTCGATCAGCGCAAACGGAACGATCTCGCGCTCCGTGCGACCGCTTGAGATGGAGTGGTACTCGATGCCGAGCGGGCACTCGTAATGAATGGCCCGAGTGACGCTCGCCAAGATTGCCAGGTCAGGGTGAGTGAGCCGGGACGGGCTCTCGCTGGCCACCCACGCCTTGATGTGCATCGGTTCACCGTCGCCAAACCCCTGGGTCAGCCACGACAACACCCGCTCGGGTGGGAAATCGAAGATCGGCTGGAAGCTCGAACCCAGGACGTAGAACTTGCCTTTGCCGTCGTAGTCGATATTGCCCGGAGCCAAGTCCTTGTACAGCGCCAGATCCCTGGACGCGGCAGCGGACTGGATACCAAAACGCGCGACCAAGTCCTGGCGGCGCATCTCCCCAATGAAGCGCAGACGCAATTCCACGAACGCGAGGCGGTCACGCTGTGGCTGGGTGAGATCGGCAAGCTGTTGGTGGGGCATCCTGACTGGCTCGTTCGGGTTAGCGAATGCTCGTGTAAATTTCTGCAGAAAGTATATGGTCTGTGTGGAAAGACGTCTATAAATCTAAGTTGATTCACTAGTTAGCTGTATTATGATAACCATTTTTGAGGCGCAAATGAGTGATCCGGCGTGGACTGGCAGGCGCTTCAGTCCAGCGCAGCGCGCCAGGAGTGACGTGGACTGGACGTGCATCCAGCAGGTCACTGCGGACGAGAGCTGGTGCGAATAGATCGCTGATACGGAACAGGAGCACGACCCATGGAACTGCGACACCTTCGCTGCTTTGTGGCTCTCGCAGAAGAGCTGCACTTCACACGGGCCGCAGAGCGCCTGCATATCGAACAGCCACCCTTGTCCCGCGCCATCAAAGAGCTTGAGGATGATCTGGGTGTGGTGCTCTTCGAGCGCAACCGCCGAGGCACGGTACTGACCGAGGCGGGAGCAACGTTCCTGCAAGATGTGCGCAGAGTGTTCGCCGTCCTCAAACAGGCTCAGGAGAACGTACAGGCGGTCGCTGCGGGCCTGAGCGGAAGCCTTCGCATTGCCGTATCCGACGGTGCAATCGATCCCAGGCTGTCGGCCCTCCTGGCCCGCTGCCGCGAGGAAGAGCCGGAGATCGAGATTCGCCTGTCCGAAGTGCCGTTGGCCGATCAGTTGCGTGGTTTGCGCTCAGGTGACTTCTCGATCGGGTTTGCGCACACGGCGGAAGTCGGCGACGACATCGTTACCGAGCCACTCTGGCACGATCCGCTGGTGGTAGCCGTGCCCGCCCGGCATCCTTTACTTTCACACAAGGCTGTTCCGCTGCATCAGCTTGCGATCTACCCACTGGTCTTATGTGACCCGCAGGCATGCGAAGGCTACCATCGTGAACTGGCGCGGCTGCTGCGGCCTTTGGAGCGTCCACCCGACGTCGCCGAGCACGTGTCGTCATTGGACATGATGCTCACCCTGGTCGGTGCCGGCTACGGGGTAGGCTTCATCACCGAAACCAGGATCGCGGCGAGCCTGCGCCCCGACGTGGTGATCCGCCCTCTGGCCATGGATTCCGCAGTCATCACGACCTACTTGCTACGGCCCGCCGGCGAGGACTCGCCGGTGTCGGTGGAACGATTCATCGCGCGCCTGCGCGCGCACTCGGACGATTGATCCGCAGCGGCCAGGACTGGCTGCCTGAAGCCTGCCAGTGCGGTATCCGGAGGAGAAGTCTCGTCAATAATGTTCACTGGTGGTAAAATTCCAGGGTACTTACGCTCGTCGCAACCCGTGAGAAAGCAAGCGCCATGAATGTTGGACAAGCCATTCGACTGTGCCGAACGCAACGGGGCGTCTCTCAAAGCACCATTGCGAACCGAGCCAATTGCTCCGTGTCGTACTTGTCGATGCTTGAGAACAATAAGCGCGACCCGACACTTTCGACGGTTACAAGAATTGCCGAGGCATTGCATGTGCCTGTCGGCCTGCTGTTCGTTCTGGCTGCCGACCAAAGCGAACTGGGTGCGATAGACGAGCACGTCGCCGATCAGTTAATGCAGTCTGCGCTGGCATCACTGGGAGCATCGGCCAACATGACAGCGCAGGTGGGAGGCCACTATGGCTAATGCCGAACAACTCAAGGCGTTGGTGAAATCCCATATCGAGCGGGATGACCAGCACTTCTATTCCGTCGCCATGCAGGTCGCGGCTCGTGAAGCCAAGGTGGGGCATGGCAAGCTTGCCGAAGAACTGCGCGACATGATCGACGCGGCGAAAGCCCGTGTCTCATCGCATGGCACCGAGGGCAAACTGGTGCCATTGGCCCGTCCACGCGGTGAACTGGCGAACTTGCTGACGGTGTCCTACCCAAAGAATCGACTGTCGGACATGGTGCTCGATGCGGAGATGGCCGAACAGCTTGGCCGCATCATGAAGGAACAGAAGCACCATTCGCGTATCCGCGAGCATGGCCTGTCGCCGAGACGTAAATTGTTGCTGGTCGGCCCGCCTGGCACCGGCAAAACGATGACGGCCTCTGTGCTGGCCGGTGAACTGGGTATCCCGCTGTTTTCTGTTCGGCTGGATGCCCTGATTACCAAGTTCATGGGAGAGACCGCCGCCAAGCTGCGTCAAATATTCGATGCCATCAATGATGTGCGGGGTGTTTACTTCTTTGATGAGTTCGATGCCATCGGCTCGCAAAGAGGGCTGGCCAATGACGTGGGTGAGATTCGGCGGGTACTGAACAGCTTTCTGCAAATGATTGAAAGCGATCAATCCCATAGCCTGATCGTCGCAGCGACGAACCATGTGGAGATCCTTGACTACGCACTTTTCCGCCGGTTTGATGATGTGATCGAGTATCGGTTTCCAGGTGCGCCGCAAGCCGCCAGGCTGATCCAGTCGCGGCTTGGGAAGTTCGCGCCCAAACCTTTTCCACTCAAGGCGCTTACAAGCAGAGCGGAGGGTTTGAGCTACGCAGAGATTAAACGTGCAGTGGATGAGTCCATCAAGGAAGCGGTGATGCACGACGAGGCGTGTGTGAAGGTGGATATGCTGACACGCGCTCTCGATGAGCGCCGCAAATTAAGCTTCAGAATGAATCACAAGAAGGCCGTACCGAACCATGCCGGATCAGCCACAAGCTAAACGCCCACACTTCATTCTTCGAAATACATCAAAGACCGTCGGGTTTACCGCACATTCTCCGGGCGGTGGCCCAACGCAAAACGTACCGGCCTTGCCTCGGCCGCAACAGAGTGCGTCCCTCCGAGCACAAATCGAGATCTTGAAGCCTGCTGTGGCAGAGGCGGTGCGAGTTCAAGGGGAACTGCAACTGGAAAGTGGCCTTGGCTTGCAAATCCAGTTTTCCAGTCAACCGGATGTTGAGCTGGCGTTCGAGAGCTTGGCGGATGCTCGCAAGAGGATTGAGCTTCTCAGTGTTCGTCACGAGGGCAACCGGACCTTCGCCAATGTCTTTGTCCCTGATGGAAAGCTGGCGCATTTCGAGAAATACATTTCCGACTACCTCGAAGAGAAAAAGGATCGTAACGGCAAGGCGCGAGATCACCGCAAGCTGATCGATGCCATCGAATCCATCCGGGCAGCAGAAATCAGGGCTCTGTGGACTGACGCCCCCGAATTGCTGCCTGACGATCTCGCGACCGCCTTCTGGTGGGAGGTCTGGCTTCCGGTTCGAGGGGCGGGACAGCGGCAAATCGTTGTAGAGGACTTCAAGAAACTTGCTCGATTGGCGGAATGTGTCGTCAGTGACAAGCAGGTCAATTTCCCCGAACGCACGGTGCTGTTGATGTATGGATCGCAGCAGCAGTTCTCGCGGTCGGTGATGACGCTGAACTGTGTGGCTGAACTTCGCTATGCCAAGGAGACTGCTGAGTTCTTCGATGGCATGGGCGTACGCGAGCAGCAGGCGTGGGCGGACGACTTGCTGCGTCGTGCCCGGTTGCAGCCGTCGGACGATACGGCTCCCCGCGTCTGCCTGTTGGATTCCGGAGTGACTCGTGCGCATCCGCTCTTGGCGCCTTTGATGGATGCGAGCGATTTGCATACCGTGGAGCCGGCCTGGGGCGTGGATGATGAGGCTGATCATGGCACCGGCCTGGCGGGCTTGGCTGCCTATGGCGATCTCACGGATGCTCTGGCCTCTGCTGATTCAATCAATGTCCCTCATCGACTGGAGTCGGTGAAGCTGATACCGGCGGAAGGTGCGAATGAAGGTGATGCGCGCCACCACGCTTATCTTTTCACGGAAGGCGTCGCGCGGCCTGAAATCTCTGCGCCGAATCGGTCGCGCGTGTTTGCTTCGGCGGTGACGGCTTCGGACTACCGTGACCGTGGCCGTCCTTCCTCGTGGTCTGCTGCTGTCGATGGCCTTGCTGCGGATACCGATGGGGCTGGTGAAAGTCCGCGCCTGTTCGTGCTGTCCGCCGGCAACACGCGCGACCCCAATGCGTGGGCTGGATATCCCGATAGCCTTTCCACCAATCTCGTGCATGACCCCGGCCAGGCATGGAACGCAATCACGGTGGGTGCTTGTACTGACAAGATCGACACGGAAGGTCATCCTTCCTTGAGCCCCGTCGCCGAAGCCGGCGGCCTCAGCCCCTTCACGACGACAACCAGAACGTGGGATCGGGCATGGCCGTTGAAGCCCGAGGTTGTGCTGGAAGGAGGCAATACGGCCAAGGATGAACTGGGTGCGGTCGGTATGGCCAGCCTGAACTTGCTGACGACCCACAACCAGCCGCTGGATCGCCTGTTCACCACCAGCAACGCCACCAGTGCCGCGTCGGCATTGTGTGCGGGAATGGTGGCTCAGATCATGGCGGCCTATCCGCACCTCCGGCCGGAAACCGTGCGTGCGTTGCTGGTGCATTCTGCGCAATGGAGCGAGGCCATGCGCGGGATGTTCCTGCCCGTGGTGCCGAACAAGGACGATTACGTTCACTTGATTCGCCATTGCGGCTGGGGAGTCCCGGATTTGAACCGGGCACTATGGAGCGCGGGAGACTCGCTGACCTTGCTGGTTGAGGACGTGGTACAGCCTTACGCGAAGGTTTCAGGCAAGGTCGTGACGCGCGACATGAATTTGCATTCCTTGCCTTGGCCGAAGGATGAGTTGGAGGCATTGCAGGACACGCCCGTCGAGATGCGTGTCACGCTCTCCTACTTCATCGAACCCAATCCTTCGGCACGTGGTGTGGCCTCGAAGTATCACTACCCTTCGCATCGCCTGCGATTCGATGTGCAGCGTCCGCTGGATGCATCCACCGAGCATTTTGTCGCACGGGTGAATGCGGCAGCGCAGCGCGAGGATGAGGGTGACCCTGTGAACCCCTCAGATCCCAATTGGCTGTTGGGCGAACGGCAGCGGCATCGTGGTTCGCTGCATCAGGATGTCTGGAAAGGTACGGCGGCTGACTTGGCCAGCCGTGGCTTCATTGCTGTGTATCCTTCGGCTGGGTGGTGGCGGACACGGCCTGCGCTGGAACGTTATGGCCTGCCGGCGCGATATAGCTTGGTGGTATCCATTCAGACCCAGCAGACGGACGTTGATCTTTACGCTGCTATTTCCCAGAAAATCCCTGTGGCTAATGTTGTGGTTGTCGATACGTAAGAGGCATTCCAGTGTTCCGCTGTCGGGCTAAGCACCCGCCCGGCGCCGTTGGCTGCGACAGCTTGCGCTGCCAATATCCGAAAAGACACTTACGACCGCTATGCCGAATCTTGCGGCTCACTGCCCGCGCTGAGGTTCTTTTCAGTCGCGGCCATCAATTCGCTGGCGCTTATCCCGAGTGCGGCAGCGATTTTCAGTATCAAAGGCAGCGTCGGCACATGCTCCCCGCGTTCGATCTTGCCCATGTGCGAACGCGATATTCCCGCCTGATACGCAAAATCGTCTTGAGCGACCCCCTGCGCGACGCGAGCGGCACGCACGGCCCGCCCGAAAGCTAATGCTGGTTCGGATTCATATGTGGGTGTGCCAGGTGGACGACCTGGCTGAATAGTAAGCTTCTGCATCAACAGAAGCGTCAAACAATCCTCTTAAATTAACCACGTTAAACATATAGACGTTAAACTTCTCTCTTTACTATGATGCTGGTTTGCCCTTGACCTGCTTCGTCGCTTCTGTAGGTTCTCCGTGGACAACATCACCAGCCAACCCGCCCACCTCAGGCTTGCGATTGCGCCAGGCGTATCGTCATCTCAGCTCTCGGCGCTGCTCGCGCTGCAACGAGCGGAAGAACCCGAGGTCAGCATCACGTTCTTTGAAGTGGCAGGTGACGAGCTGCTTGATGGGCTTCGTGAAGGCCGCTACGACGTGGGAATGTCGCTTCAAGGAGCGAGCGATCCGGCCCTGGAAACCCAGCCCTTGTGGATTGAGCACATGGCCGTTGCGATACCGCTGAGGCTTCCCTTGCTTGAGCAGGCATCGCTCACCATCGCCGACCTCCAGAACTATCCGATCTTTCGCTGGGAGGCTGAGACCTGTTCTTCGCTGGATCGTCGGCTGCTCGCGCGTCTGCCTGCTGACCCGCAGAACCTTCAGTACGTGACTTCCTTCGAGATGATGGCGCTATGGGTTTCTGCCGGCTACGGTGTCGGGGTATCCGCACAATCGCGTATCAAGCACGCCCCTGGATGGGGAGTCAGCATGCGACCACTGGACGACGGCCCCTACGAAATCGTGGCGCACCTGCATAGGCCCCAGGGGCAAGCGAACCCTGTTTCCGAACGGTTCGAGCGCAGGGCACTGCAGATCGCAAAAGCGCTCCCTTCCTGATCGCAGTGGCTGTCGGTAGCTGCCAGCAGAAGGCGGTGGATTTATGCCTTTCGCCAAGAGGGGTGATGTGGTACATTCAGAGGCCACTTCTGGTTTTAATAACCAGAAAAAATCTTTATTAATCAATGGGTTGGCTGCCTTGGGTGATTCCCATCACCCGCTCCACATCGCAGTCCCGCATGGCGTTCCAGCAACGTCATCGCAGTCAAAAGGAGCCTTGGCTCCTTTTTTCGTTTTTCATCCTGCCTTGACCTGGCCCATGGCCAATTACCCACCGATCCGCTTCAATGCGCATCGGGCCTTTGCGTGCGCAAGCGAAACGGCTTGTGGCGGATATGCTCACTGGATTCGTGAAACTATTCGAAAGGACAACGCATGTTTCTCTCCCGCTGGCTACCGGGCCTTGCCAACCTGCTGCACTACCGCCGTGAATGGTTCCACGCCGATCTGCAAGCGGGCCTGTCGGTAGCCGCGATCCAGATTCCCATTGCCATTGCCTATGCGCAGATCGTCGGGCTGCCGCCGCAATATGGCCTGTACGCCTGTGTGCTACCGATGATGGTCTACGCGCTGATCGGTAGCTCGCGCCAGCTGATGGTCGGCCCCGACGCCGCCACCTGCGCGATGATCGCCGGTGCCGTGGCACCGCTGGCCATGGGTGACCCGCAGCGCATCGTCGAACTGTCGGTGATCGTCACCGTGCTGGTCGGCGTGATGCTGATTGCCGCGGGCCTGGCGCGGGCCGGGTTCATCGCCAGCTTCTTCTCGCGGCCGATCCTGATCGGCTACCTCAACGGTATCGGCCTGAGCCTGATCGCCGGGCAGCTGTCCAAGGTGGTGGGCTTCAAGATCGAGGGCGACGGTTTCATCCTCAGCCTGATCAACTTCTTCCAGCGCCTGGGGGAAATTCACTGGGTCACATTGATCATCGGCCTGGCCGCCCTGGGCCTGCTCATCTGGCTGCCACGGCGCTACCCGCGCCTGCCCGCAGCCCTCACGGTAGTGGCGCTGTTCATGCTGCTGGTTGGCCTGTTCGGCCTCGACCGCTTCGGCGTTGCCGTCCTTGGGCCGGTACCTGCAGGCATCCCGCAACTGGCCTGGCCACACAGCAACCTGGCGGAAATGAAGAGCCTGCTGCGCGACGCCCTGGGTATCGCCACCGTCAGCTTCTGCAGCGCCATGCTTACCGCACGCAGCTTTGCCGCCCGGCATGGCTATGCGATCAACGCCAACCACGAATTCGTCGCCCTGGGCGTGAGCAACCTGGCGGCCGGGGTTTCCCAGGGCTTTGCCATCAGCGGTGCCGACTCGCGCACTGCAGTCAACGACATGGTCGGTGGCAAAAGCCAGCTGGTAGGCATCATCGCGGCACTGGTGATTGCCCTGATCCTGCTGTTCTTCACCGCGCCCATGGCCTGGATCCCGCAGGCTGCGCTGGGCGCCGTGCTGCTGATGGCGGGCTGGGGGCTGATCGACATCAAATCGCTGGGGCATATCCGGCGTCTAAGCCGCTTCGAGTTCTGGCTGTGCCTGCTGACCACGGCGGGCGTACTGAGCCTGGGCGTGCTGCCCGGCATCGTGTTTGCCGTGACCCTGGCGATCCTGCGCCTGCTTTACAGCATCTACCAACCCACCGATGCCGTACTGGGCTGGCTGCCGGGCACCGAAGGCCAGGTGGACATCCGCAAGTTCAAAGACGCCCGCACCGTACCTGGCCTGGTGGTGTACCGCTTCGACGACGCCATCCTGTTCTTCAATGCCGACTACTTCAAGATGCGCCTGCTAGAAGCCGTGCAAAGCCAGGACCAGCCTAAAGCCGTGCTATTCGATGCCGAAGCGGTAACCAGCATTGATGTCAGCGGCATCGCCGCCCTGCGCGAAGTGCGTGACACCCTGGCGGCTCAAGGCATCCTCTTCGCCATCGCCCGCGCCCGTGGCACTTTCCTGCGCATGCTGGTGCGCTCGGGGATGGCGCGGGACATGGAAGAAAAACTGCTATTCGGCTCGGTACGCGCGGGGATTCGTGCGTACCGCGTGTGGCGCAACCGAAACCGCAGTGTGCAAGTGACCGAACAGGGTTAGCGGCTTTCATCCTGTTCACCCGCGAAAGGGCCAGCACAGGCAACACAAAACCTCGCCTTGACACCAACCCTCGCACACCTCGCATGACATGCTAAAGTCGCCCCGTTCCCCGCACCACCCAACGGATCCAGCATGCCCGCACTTGATGCCACCCTTACCCCCTGGCCAGAACTTGCCGCCCGCCACCCCTGCGACGCCCTGCTGCTGGGCAATGGCGCCAGCCGCGCAGTATGGAAGCCGTTCGGCTACTTCTCGCTGTTCGAGCAAGCGCAACGCGCAGGCCGCAAGAAAGGCCTGGCGGTCAGCGACCAGGCACTGTTCAAGTCCTTGGCCACGGAACTGTTCGAGCCGGTGCTCAGCGCCCTCAACACCACCGTGCGGACCAATGCCGCCCTGGCCATCAACTCCACCGCACCGCTGAACCGCTACTACTCGATCAAGGAAGCGTTGATTCACGCCGTGCGCACGGTGCATCTGCCCTGGCCGCTGATGCCGAAGGCCACACTGGCAACCCTCAATCAGGCGCTGCGCGGCTATCGAAGCGTCTACACCAGCAACTACGACCTGCTGCTGCCATGGGCCGTGCAGCACGCCCCGAGTGGCTTCGCCGAACTGTTCGACGAACAAGGCTATTTCGACGTGCGACGCACCGGCAGCGAAGGCACCCGGGTGCTGCACCTGCATGGCGGCCTGCACCTGCTCAAGCTGCCCGACGGCACCACCCGCCAGCGCAGCGCTGAAAGTGCCGAACTGCTCGATGGGTTTGCCGTGAACATCCCGGGTGAAGTACCGCTTTTCGTCAACGAAGACCGCAGCGATGAAAAACTGCGCGCTATCCGCAACTCGGACTACCTGAGCTGGTGCCTGGGGCAGCTGGCGCAGGAAAACCACGGGATATGCCTGTTCGGACAGCATCTGGACAGCAGTGACCGGCACCTGCTCGACGCTGTGCGCCAAGCCCGTCCGCAACAGCTATCCATTGCCATTCGGCCGCTGGGCGAGGCTTCGGTGATCAATCAGAAGCAGCATTTTGCAGATCGTTTCGGGGATTTGCCGGGGACGGCGGTGCATTTCTTCGATGCCAGCACCCACCCGTTGGGGCAGGCAGCATTGGCTATCGAAGTGCCCTCTGCTCGGCGCTGACAGCATCCCCGGAGGCGTGCCGGTGGGTGGCGTCAGAGCAACCCATCCGCGCGCAACAACGTTTCCAGGCAATGCTCCTGCACCCCATAGAACGCCTTGAGCTGGGCAATCTTCTCCAGCAACGCCCCGTTATCTCCCGCCTGCCGCCGCTTCACCGCAAGAATCATCTTGTTCTTGTTGGTGTGCTCCAGCGAAATGAACTCGAACACCTTGGTTTCATAGCCACAGGCTTCCAGGTACAGCGCACGCAGGCTGTCGGTCAGCATTTCGGCCTGCTGGCCCAGGTGCAGGCCGTACTGCAGCATGGGTTGCAGCAACCCCGGGCTGTGCAGTTGCGGGCGGATCTGCTTGTGGCAGCACGGCGAGCACATGATGATCGCGGCGTTGCAGCGGATGCCAGTGTGGATGGCGTAGTCGGTGGCGATGTCACAGGCATGCAAGGCGATCATCACCTCGATGGCCTCAGGCACCACGCTGCGCACATCACCACACTGGAACTCCAGGCCTGGGTGGTCGAGGCGTGCGGCCGCGGCGTTGCACAGGTCGACCATGTCCTGGCGCAGCTCCACGCCGGTGACCTGTGCGTCGCGGCCCAAACTGTTGCGCAGGTAGTCATGCATGGCAAAAGTCAGGTAGCCCTTGCCCGAACCGAAGTCGGCCACCCGCAGCGCCTGTTCCGTCGACACCGGTGCATTGGCCAGGGCGTGGTCGAAAACCTCGATGAACTTGTTGATCTGCTTCCACTTGCGCGACATGGACGGGATCAGTGCGCCTTGTGCGTCGGTCACACCGAGGTCGCGCAGAAACGGCCGCGACAGCTCCAGATAACGCTTCTTCTCGCGGTCATGCCCGCTGCCCGCATCGGCCACGCGCGGTGCCTGGGCACCGTGGCGCTGGAGCATCGGTTTGCCCTTCTTGCTGAAGGTCAGCTGCACTTCGCCGTCAGCATCGAACAGGTGGGCATTGCGGAAGCTGTCCGGCAGCAGTTCGGCAACCAGCACCTGGGCCTGGTCCAGCGGCAGGTTGCGGGTGATGTCGCGGGTCTGGTGGCGGTAGACCAGCGACAGGCACGGCTGGCCCTTGACCTGCAGCGGCTTGGCAATGATCCGTTGCAAGGTCTGGTCGGCACCGACATGGCGCGCCAGCACCAGCTTGACCAGGGTTTCGCCGTGCAGGGCGGCGTTCAGCAGGTCGAGAAACTGAGCGCGCGCATCCGGCGCGCAAGAGGCAGAAGTACTGGCGGACATGAAAAAGGGGGCCTTGGGAAGCGGAACGCCTATTCTAACGTGCCCCAAGCACCCTGTGGGAGCGGGCTTGCCCGCGAACACCGGCAAAGCCGGTGCCAGACACCCTGTCGCCTGTTTCCAAGGCAAGCCTGTGCCCACAGGAAATCCAGCAAGGCTGGACGCTCCTTCAGTCGAGAATCACCAAGCGGTTGGGCAACTCGTTGCGTGCATGGGTTGGCGGCACGTGCTGGCTAAGCAGCTCGCCACACGCTTCGATGCACTCGACAAAGCCCTGCAAGGTACGGCCCTGGCGCACCTGCTCGGCCAAGCGGGCACCGATGGCCGCACGGGCTTCGGCATCCAGGCAGTGCTCGATACCCCGATCGACCAGGATCTCCACATGCCGCTCCGCCTCGCTGACGAAAATCAGCACGCCCGTGGCGCCTGCTGTGCGCTGCAGATTCTGCTCGCGAAACTGCTGCTGAGCCAGGCGCGAGGCACGCCAGCGGCGCAAGGCACGGGGGATCAGCCAGTCGGCCAGGCGTGGGTTGCGCAGCAGCAGGCACAAAACGACGAACAGCAGCACGTTGCCCATCAGCACGCCACGCACGCTGGGCCAAGCCGCCAGCCAGTGCAACAGACCGGGCACGGTCAGTGCCAGCACGGCGGCACACAACAACGGCCAATACGCATAATCGTCGGCACGACGGGCAAGCACCGTCACCAGTTCGGCATCGGTATGCCGTTCGGCACGGGCAATGGCTTCGGCAATCTGCCGCTGATGGTATTCGTCGAAGGGGGTCATGCCGTCGGTCTCTTGAGCGTTCTTATAGTTGTTATCCCGGCATTCGGGGCTTCATCCGCAGGCGACATATTCAGGCATAATCCGCCGCTGGAAGAATTGCCTGCAAATCGTACAACAATAGCCGCCTGAAAACTTCGGTCGCGCACGTATCACCGTGGATACGGCAGAGGCCCCAAAACGGAATTGATGATGAAACTGTCTTTGCTGGGCCTGGCCATGGGCCTTGCCAGTCAGGCGGCCCTCGCCGCCCCCACCGCCCCGCCCCTACAGGACAAGCAGGCCTTTATCGAGCATCTGATCAGCCAGATGACCGAAGCCGAAAAAATCGGCCAGTTGCGCCTGATCAGCATCGGCCCGGAAATGCCCCGCGACAAGATCCGCGAGGAAATCGCCGCCGGCCGTATCGGTGGCACCTTCAACTCACGCACTGCCCCCGAAAACCGGCCGATGCAGGACGCGGCCATGCGCAGCCGCCTGAAGATCCCGATGTTCTTCGCCTACGACACCGTCCACGGCGAGCGCACCATCTTCCCGATCGGCCTGGGCATGGCCGCGACCTGGGACATGGAGGCCGTCGCCAAGGTCGGCCGCACCGCCGCGATCGAAGCCTCGGCCGACGCCCTGGACATGACGTTCGCGCCAATGGTGGATATCGCCCGTGACCCGCGCTGGGGCCGCACAAGCGAAGGTTTCGGCGAAGACACCTACCTGACTTCGAGAATCGGCCAGGTAATGGTGCGCTCGTTCCAGGGCAACAGCCCGGCCAACCCCGACAGCATCATGGCCATCGTCAAGCATTTCGCCTTGTATGGCGCCGTGGAAGGCGGGCGCGACTACAACACGGTCGATATGAGCCTGCCGAAAATGTACAACGACTACCTGCCACCCTATCGCGCCGCGCTCGATGCGGGTGCCGGTGGCGTGATGGTGGCGCTGAACTCGATCAACGGCGTACCGGCCACCTCCAACACCTGGCTGATGAACGACCTGCTGCGCAAGGAGTGGGGCTTCAAGGGCGTGACCATCAGCGACCACGGTGCCATCCAGGAGCTGATTCGCCACGGCGTCGCCCGTGACGGCCGTGAAGCCGCCAAGCTGGCGATCAAGGCCGGCATCGACATGAGCATGAACGATACCCTGTACGGCGAAGAGCTGCCGGGCCTGCTGAAGTCCGGCGAGGTGACCCAGCGCGAGCTGGACCAGGCGGTGCGTGAAGTGCTGGGTGCCAAGTACGACATGGGCCTGTTCAAGGACCCGTACGTGCGCATCGGCAAGGCCGAAACCGATCTGAAGGACTACTACGGCAACGACCGCCTGCACCGCGAAGCTGCGCGCGACGTGGCACGCCGCAGCCTGGTGCTGCTGGAAAACCGCAACCAGACCCTGCCGCTGAAAAAGGCCGGCACCATTGCCTTGGTCGGCCCGCTGGCCGATGCTCCGATCGACATGATGGGCAGCTGGGCCGCCGACGGTAAACCCGTCCACTCGGTGACCGTGCGCGAAGGCTTGCGCCGCGCCGTGGAAGGCAAGGCCAAGCTGGTCTACGCCAAAGGCTCCAACGTCACGGGCGACAAGGCGATCTTCGATTACCTGAACTTCCTCAACTTCGATGCCCCGGAAATCGTCGACGACCCACGCCCGCCTGCGGTGCTGATCGATGAAGCAATCAAGGCAGCCAAGCAATCCGACGTCGTGGTCGCAGTGGTCGGCGAGTCCCGCGGCATGTCCCACGAGTCGTCGAGCCGCACCACCCTGGAGATCCCGGCCAGCCAGCGCGAGCTGATCAAGGCGCTCAAGGCCACCGGCAAACCGCTGGTGCTGGTGCTGATGAACGGCCGGCCGCTGTCGATCAGCTGGGAGCGCGAGCAGGCCGACGCCATCCTGGAAACCTGGTTCGCCGGCACCGAAGGCGGCAATGCCATCGCCGACGTGCTGTTTGGCGACTACAACCCCTCCGGCAAGCTGGCCATTACCTTCCCACGGTCGGTGGGGCAGATCCCGATGTACTACAACCACACCCGCATCGGCCGGCCGTTCACGCCGGGCAAGCCGGGCAACTACACCTCGCAATACTTCGAAGAACCCAACGGGCCGCTTTATCCGTTCGGCTATGGCTTGAGCTACAGCAGCTTCGAGCTGTCAGGCCTGAACCTGTCGAGCAAGGATCTCAAGCGCGGCGATACGCTGGATGCCAAGGTAACGGTCAAGAACACCGGCAAGGTTGCAGGCGAGACGGTGGTGCAGCTGTACCTGCAGGATGTGTCGGCGTCGATGAGCCGCCCAGTGAAAGAGCTGAAAAACTTCCAGAAGCTGATGCTTGAACCGGGTGAAACCCGCACGTTGACCTTCCGCATCAGCGAGGACGACCTGAAGTTCTACAATGGCCAGTTGCAGCGGGTTGCCGAACCAGGGGAGTTCAATGTCCAGGTAGGGCTGGATTCCCAGGCGGTGCAGCAGCAGAGCTTTGAATTGCTTTGACTGAAAAAGGCCGCCTGTTCCGGCCTTTTCGCGGGTAAAACCGCGCCTACAGGTGCTGCAGAGTACCTGTAGGCGCGGGTTTACCCGCGAAGAGGCAGGCCCCGACATCCCACCACCGGATCCGCCCCCGATGCCCTTTTCCTTTCGCGCCCTGCGTCTGGGGCTGATCACCCTGCTGATCGTGCTGGGTACCGCACTCAGCGCCGGCTGGGCCATGCACCAGGCCAAGCGCCAGGCCATGGAAGACGACGCCAAGCGTGCCAGCCAGCAACTGGGCCTGTACGCCAACGCACTGCACACCCTGATCGATCGCTACCGTGCCCTCCCCGCCGTGCTGGCGCTGGACCCGGAGCTGATCGCAGCCTTGCGCGGCCCGGTCGACGAAAAGGTTCAGAACGCCCTGAACCTCAAGCTCGAACGCATCAATGGCGCCGCCAATTCCTCCACCCTCGAGCTGCTCGACCGCACCGGGCTGGCCATTGCCGCCAGCAACTGGCGGCTGCCCAGCAGCTACGTCGGCTCCAACTACGGTTTCCGCCCCTACTTCAAGCAAACCCGCAGCCAGGGCAGTGGCCGCTTCTATGCCGTGGGCGTGACCAGTGGCGTGCCGGGCTACTTCCTCGCCAGCGCGGTGAACGACGAGCACGGCCGATTCCTTGGCGCCATGGTGGTGAAGCTGGAGTTCCCCGAGCTGGAACGCGAATGGCGACAGGGCAACGATATCCTGTTGGTCAGCGACGCCCGCGGCATCACTTTCATCGCAAACCAGGATGGCTGGCGCTACCGCGAACTTCAGCCGCTCAGTGGCGCCGACCGTGCCGATCTGGCCGAAACCCGCCAGTACGACAAGCAACCGCTGGTGCCGCTACACCATCAGGTGCTGACGCGGTTTGCCCCCTACAGCACCCTTAGCCGCGTGCAAGGCCCCGAGGGTAGTACCGAGTACCTGTGGGAAAGCCTGCCGTTGGAAGGCGAAAACTGGACCTTGCACCTGCTGCGCAAACCGCAGGTCGCTGCCGACGGCCGTAATGCCGCGCTTGGCGCCGCCGCCGTCTGGCTGAGCCTGGTGTTCGCCGCCCTTTTCGTCAGCCAACGCCTGCGCCTGGCACGCCTGCGCCAGCGCAGCCGGCAAGAACTCGAACGCCAGGTCGAGGAGCGCACCCGCGAGCTGCGCACTGCCCAGGAAGGCCTGGTGCAATCAGCCAAGCTGGCCGCACTCGGGCAGATGTCGGCGGCCATGGCCCACGAAATCAACCAACCGCTGACCACCCAACGTATGCAGCTGGAAACCCTGCGCCTGCTGCTTGACCATGGTCGCCATGACGAAGCGCGGCAAGCGCTGGAGCCACTGGAACAGATGCTCACGCGCATGGCAGCACTTACCAGCCACCTGAAAACCTTTGCCCGCAACAGCCCGATGGGCCTGCGCGAACGCCTTGACCTGGCAACCGTAGTCGACCAGGCCTTGCATCTGCTGGAAGCGCGCCTTCGCAACGAGGAAGTGGAAGTGGCTCTGTACCTGGCACGCCCAGCCTGGGTACGCGGCGATGCCATCCGCCTGGAGCAGGTGCTGATAAACCTCCTGCACAATGCACTCGACGCCATGCTCGACAAGCGTTACAAACGCCTGGAGATCCGCATCGAACCCGACGAGGACCTATGGCGCCTGAGTGTGCTCGACTCGGGTGGCGGCATTGCCGAAGCCGACCTGGCCAAGGTCTTCGACCCGTTCTTCACCACCAAACCGGTGGGGGAAGGGCTAGGGCTGGGCCTGGCCATTTCCTACGGCATCGTCCACGAGGCCGGCGGCCAGCTGCGGGCCGAAAACCTGCCTGGCGGCGCGCGCCTGAGCCTTACCCTGCCCCGTGACCTGGAGCCTGTATGTTGAATTCGGTGATCGTCGTCGATGATGAAGCTAGTATCCGCACTGCTGTCGAGCAATGGCTGAGCCTGTCTGGCTTCAGCGTGGAGTTGTTCGCTCGCGCCGAAGCGTGCCTGGCACACCTGCCGCAGCACTTCCCTGGGGTGATCATCAGCGATGTGCGCATGCCGGGCATGGATGGCCTGCAATTGCTCGAACGCCTGCAGGCGAACGACCCCGACCTGCCCGTAATTCTGCTGACCGGTCACGGTGATGTACCGATGGCGGTAGAAGCCATGCGCAGCGGGGCCTATGACTTCCTGGAAAAACCCTTCACGCCGCAAGACTTGCTGGGCAGCCTGCGCCGCGCCCTTGAAAAACGCCAGCTGGTGCTTGAGAACCGCCGGCTCCACGAGCAGGCCGACCTCAAGTCACGCCTGGAAGGCACGCTGCTGGGCATGTCCCAGGGCCTGCAACAGCTGCGCCGGCAAGTGCTGGACCTGGCCGGCCTGCCGGTGAACGTGTTGATCCGCGGTGAAACCGGCAGTGGCAAGGAGCGGGTGGCCCGCTGCCTGCACGACTTCGGCCCCCGTGCCGCCAAGCCCTTTGTAGCCCTTAACTGCGCGGCCATCCCCGAGTCGCTGTTCGAGGCCGAACTGTTCGGCCATGAGAGCGGCGCCTTCACGGGCGCCCAGGGTAAACGCATCGGCAAGCTGGAGTATGCCAACGGTGGCACCGTGTTCCTCGACGAAATCGAGAGCATGCCCCTGGCCCAACAGGCCAAGCTGTTGCGGGTGATACAGGAGCAGAAGTTGGAGCGCCTGGGGGCAAACCAGAGCATCAGCGTCGACCTGCGCATCATTGCTGCGACCAAGCCTGACCTGCTCGAGGAGGCTCGTGCCGGGCGCTTCCGCGAAGACCTGGCCTACCGCCTGAACGTCGCCGAATTGCGCCTGGCACCGCTGCGCGAGCGGCGGGAGGACATTCCGCTGCTGTTCGAACACTTTGCCCGTGCTGCCGGTGAAAAGCTTGGTCGCGCGGCCCCGCCGCTATCGGGTGCACAGCTGGCGCAGCTGCTGTCACATGACTGGCCTGGCAACGTGCGTGAACTGGCCAATGCGGCGGAGCGGCATGCGTTGGGGCTGGGTTCGCCAAATATCGAGGTGGCACCTGCCGGGCAGTCGCTGGGCGAGCAGATGGAAGCATTCGAGGCGCAATGCCTGCGTGCGGCCTTGCGTCAGCATGGGGGCGAGATCAAGTCGGTGATGGAGGCCTTGCAACTGCCTCGGCGCACGCTTAACGAGAAGATGCAACGGCATGGGCTGGTGCGCGAGGATTTTATTGGGCAGGCATGAGCGGAAATCCGCTTATGACCTGCACCTGATAGGCAAAAAACCGCTCATAAGCTCAAGGTTTTGGACTGCTTTGCAGCCCTTCGCGGTCAGGACCGCTCCTGCAAAGGGCGGCGCAACACCCACCGCTATGCCGGCTCGGGCTATTTGATGCCCTCAAATGAATCAGCCCGCACCCATTTGGCACACCTTCTGCAATTGCCTTGGCAAGCTGCGCCACGGCGCGCTCCACAAAAACAACGAGAAGGTATCCCTGATGGATAACGCCACCTCCCTGCCTGCCGGGGCGGCCACCGCGCCTGCCGCAGAAAAAACCACCGCCAGCCGCCTGAAGTCGATTTTCAGCGGGTCCATCGGCAACATGGTCGAATGGTACGACTGGTACGTCTACGCCGCATTCTCGCTGTACTTCGCCAAGGCCTTCTTCCCCGCCGGCGACTCCACCGCACAACTGCTCAATACCGCCGCGATCTTCGCCGTGGGCTTCCTGATGCGCCCGATCGGTGGCTGGCTGATGGGCCTGTACGCCGACCGCAAGGGCCGCAAGGCCGCGCTGATGGCGTCGGTCCTGCTCATGTGCGCAGGCTCGCTGGTCATCGCCCTGACCCCGGGTTACGAAACCATCGGCGTCGCCGCACCTGTCCTGCTGGTCATCGCGCGCCTGCTGCAGGGCCTGTCGGTGGGTGGTGAATACGGCACCTCGGCCACCTACCTCAGCGAAATGGCCAGCAAGGAGCGCCGTGGTTTCTTCTCCAGCTTCCAGTACGTGACCCTGATCTCCGGCCAGCTCATCGCCCTGGCGGTACTGATCGTCCTGCAACAGACCCTGACCACCGAGCAGCTGTACGCCTGGGGCTGGCGCGTGCCGTTCGTGATCGGTGCGCTGTGCGCCGTGGTGGCCCTGTACCTGCGTCGCGGCATGGAAGAAACCGCCTCGTTCACCAAGAAGGAAAAGGCCAAGGAAAGCCTGATGCGCACCCTGCTGCGTCACCCCAAGGAGCTGATGACCGTCGTCGGTCTGACCATGGGCGGCACCCTGGCCTTCTACACCTACACCACCTACATGCAGAAATACCTGGTCAACACCGTGGGCATGAGCATCAGTGACTCGACCACCATCTCGGCCGCCACGCTGTTCCTGTTCATGTGCCTGCAGCCGATGATCGGTGGTCTGTCCGACAAGATCGGCCGCCGTCCGATCCTGATCGCCTTCGGTGTGCTCGGCACCCTGTTCACCGTCCCCATCCTCAGCACCCTGCACACCATCCAGACCTGGTGGGGTGCGTTCTTCCTGATCATGGCCGCACTGATCATCGTAAGCGGCTATACCTCGATCAACGCCGTGGTCAAAGCCGAGCTGTTCCCTACCGAAATTCGCGCCCTGGGCGTTGGCCTGCCGTATGCCCTGACGGTGTCGATCTTCGGCGGCACCGCCGAATACGTGGCCCTGTGGTTCAAGAGCGCCGGGATGGAGAGCGGCTTCTACTGGTACGTCACCGCCTGTATCGCCTGCTCGCTGCTGGTTTACGCGACCATGAAAGACACCAAGCAGCACTCGCGGATTACCACTGAGTAACGCTGGCCTGGCAGTACTAAAAGGGGCGCCCCATTGCATGGAGCGCCCCTTTTCTATTCAGACTTTTCCTTCTTAACGCCCTATTAATTCCACCTTATCAAGCTGCAATGGCTGGCAGAACGTTGGCGCCCGCGCGAACGCTCCCAAGCCAGCCTTGCGGCCTGAAGCACGACATACGCGCCCAAATACATCGAACAAATGGATTATTTAGCACTATTTTTTGCGCTTTTTAATCAAATTATTCGGCGTAGGATTAAACCCATAGAAACAAACAACTCACAAACCCCTGGAGCAACGACCATGAAAAACAAACTGATCCTTACCCTGGCCCTCTCGGTTTTCGCAGCTGGCGCCTTCGCCGAAGATGGCTTCGACCGGACCGACGCTCACACCTTTGCCGCAGTTCAAACCCAGTCGCCCCGCTACGCTGAAGACGGCTTCGACCGCACCGGTGGCCAACGCTTCGCCGAAGACGGCTTCGACCGCACCGGCGGCCAGCGCTTCGCCGAAGACGGCTTCGACCGCACCGGTGGCCAACGCTTCGCTGAAGACGGCTTCGACCGCACCGGTGGCCAACGCTTCGCTGAAGACGGCTTCGACCGCACCGGTGGCCAACGCTTCGCTGAAGACGGCTTCGACCGCACCGGTGGCCAACGCTTCGCTGAAGACGGCTTCGACCGCACCAACGCGCACCGCATCAGCTGATACCTGATTGCGAGCACCCAGCCCGGCTTCGGCCGGGCTTGATCATTTGCAGGCGAGCTCAGGCTTGGCACACTAGGCACCTTGTCCACCAGGAGGTAGGGCCAACAAGCCCAGCACAGATGTATTACTACGAACCCGCCAAAGGCCACGGCCTGCCGCACGACCCGTTCAATGCCATCGTCGGTCCCCGCCCGATCGGCTGGATCTCCTCTCAGGACCGCGAAGGCCGCCTGAATCTGGCGCCTTACAGCTTCTTCAATGCGTTCAACTACATCCCGCCGATCATCGGTTTCTGCAGCGTCGGGCGCAAAGACAGCCTGAACAACATCGAGCAGACCGGTGAGTTCGTCTGGAACCTGGCCACCCGCCCACTGGCCGAGCAAATGAACCTGAGCTGCGCACCGGTCGCTGCCGAAGTGAACGAATTCGAATTGAGCGGCCTCACTGCCGCACCGTCTAGCATCGTCAAGGTGCCGCGCGTGGGTGAAACGCCGGTAGCCTTCGAGTGCAAGGTCAGCCAGATCGTCCAGCTCAAGCGGGCCGACCAGGAACAGGTGCCCAGCTGGCTGATCCTTGGAGAAGTGGTGGCGGTGCACATTGCCGAGCACCTGTTGAACAACGGCATCTACGATACCGCTGCCGCCGAGCCGATCCTGCGTGGGGGTGGCCCGGCGGATTATTTCGAGCTGGGCAACCTGTTCAAGATGGCCCGGCCGCCGGCCTGATCACCAGACCAGCTCACCCTCTTCGCTGACGCCCTGCAGGCGTTGCAGCTCGGCGGTGGCCGCCTCGTCGGCGGCCACGGCGCCCTTGAACACCTGCCCGTCGAGAACCTTGTGAAAGCGCGGCGCGCCGCCCATGCCCAAGGCTTTGACCGCGATGGCCGCGTGATAGCCGCCACCTTCCACCGGCACCATCGCCGATACCGCTTCGAAATGAGTGAATTCCCTACGTGCCATGTTGCTGTCCGGGTTGTTGAACAAGAGCGTCACTTTACCTCATCCACGCTCAGTCGAAGGTATGCAAGTCCAGGCTGCTGACCACCTGGGCCTGCACCAGTTCACCGAACACCTCCAGTGTCGGCGAAGCAAAGTAACCACTCATCGCCTGCTGGTCCTGCCAGCTTCCGCTGAGCAACCACAGGTCAGCATCAGCCTGAGAACGCTGCACGGTAAAACTCAGGCAACCCGGTGTACGCAGCGAGGGCTCGAGCAGGTCACGCAGGCGCGCGCCCAGCTCTGCCGAGCGCCCGCTGCTGGCACGGATGAAAGCAAGGTGGGTGACCGGTTGTTTAAGGGTCATTGCACAATCTCCTTGAAGCAGGCGGACGGAAAAGCCAGGCTGCCAAGGTTAGGCGCTCACCCGCGCGGCGCGTTAGGCCATTACTGCATGTCGATTGCCTGATCCTGCAGCGCGGCAGGATCAGGCAATCCACATGCAGCTTTCGACTAGCGCCCGTCTTTGCCCAAACCTATGCTGCGTCGGTCAGCAGAGGAAAGCCATCATGACCACCGCCACGTCCACCGAACCGACCCTGGAACTGCAGCGCCTGGAGCTGGCCGAGCTGATCAACCGCCATGCGGGCGAGCCCTTTGGTCCAGCATCGGCCATCGATGACCTGTACCTGGTGCGTTACACCGAAAATGTACGTTCTGTACCCACCCTGGCGCAGCCTGCCCTGTGCATCCTTGCCCAGGGCAGCAAAAGCCTGTTCCTGGGTGACGAGCAGTACGCCTACGACCCACTGCATTACATGGTCGTTTCGGTGACCTTGCCACTCAGCGCCGTGAGGCTGGATGCCAGCCCCGAGAACCCAAGCCTGGGCCTGCGCATGGACCTGGACCCGGCGGAGATCAGCCAACTGATCGCCGAGAGCGGGCCAATGCTGGTACCCAATCGACCTTCCGGCCGTGGTTTGTATGTGGAAAGGACAGATGCCGCGTTACTCGATGCCCTGCTGCGGTTGCTGCGGCTGCTGGACACCCCTCGCGACATCGCAATGCTGGCGCCGCTGTTCCGCCGCGAGATTCTCTACCGCCTGCTGCGTGGGCCGCAGGGTTACCGGCTGTATGAAATTGCCTTGGCCAACAGCCAGACCCACCGGGTTTGCCAGGCCATCACTTGGCTCAACAACAACTTCCAACAACCGCTGCGTATCGAGGACCTGGCCCGTGAGGTCAACCTCAGCACCTCGACCTTGCACCACCGCTTCAAGGCCGTGACCTCGATGAGCCCGCTTCAGTACCAGAAGCAGCTGCGCCTGCAGGAGGCGCGGCGGCTGATGTTGAACGACGGGCTGGAGGCGGCGGTGGCGGCTTATCGGGTGGGTTATGAAAGCCCGTCGCAGTTCAGCCGTGAATACAGCCGGCTTTACGGCGCGCCGCCGATTCGCGATGTGGCTCGGTTGCGGGCTACTGCGGTCTGAAGCTCAACATTCTCCTGCACCGGCGCTTTCGCGGGTAAACCCGCTCCTACAGGTTTTTGCACAGATGCGAAAATTGCGCGCTGCCTGCAGGCGCGAGAGGCCGAAACAGGCAATCGCAATGCTTCAACCCAACACCGCGGCCTGCCACTGATTCTGGTCCACCTGAATCAAGGTCGGCCCCTTGCGCTCCACCGCTTGCCCGAGCGCGGCCTGCAATTGGGCGATATCGGCCACGTTCTCTGCTGCCGCGCCCAACGCCCGCGCCACGCCGATGAAATCCGGGGTATGGATATCCACCCCGACTGGCTCGATCGCCCGATTGACCATGTATTTCTTGATTTCCTCGTACCCCTGGTTATTCCACAGCAGTACGATCAGCGGTACCTGCGCCTCCACTGCACTGGCCAGTTCCGGCAGGGTGAACTGCAAACCACCATCACCAATCAGGCACACCGCCGGAGCGCGTTCGACGGCTTGCTCGGCACTGCCCAACCAGGCGCCCATGGCTGCTGGCAACGCGTAACCCAAGGTGCCGTAACCGGTCGAGGCGTTGAACCAGCGGCGTGGCTGCTGCATGTCGAGTGTCAGGTTGCCGGTGTACACAGGTTGGGTCGAGTCGCCCACCAGAATCGCATCAGGCAGGCGCTCCAGTATGGCGCTCAGCAAACGTGTCTGGCTCAGGGTTGGCTGGTCCCAGTCTGCTGCCAGGACCTTGCGCAGGTCGGCCACGCGGGCCACGCCCCAAGTGCTTTCGTGCACTGGCTGCGGCTGGGCTTGCACGGCACCGAGCAGCGCTTCGGCTGCCAGCTCGGCATCGGCTACCAGCGCCAGCTCCGGCAGATAATTGCGCACGGTCTGGTCCGGGTCGATGTCAATACGCAGCAGCCTGCCCGGGATCTCGAAGCCTCCCTTGAAGGTCACGTCATAATCGGTTTCAGCCAGTTCGGTACCGATCGCCAGCACCACGTCGGCCTCGGCCACCAGCGCCCGTGTGGCGGGTAACGACTGGGTCGAGCCGATCTGCAATGGGTGGCTGGCTGGCAGCAAGCCTTTGGCATTGATGGTCAGCGCCACCGGGGCCTGAAGGTGTTCGGCCAGGCGTGCCAGCGCAGCGCCCGCAGCCAACGCCCCGCCACCGGCCAGAATCAGCGGCCGACGTGCACTGGCCAGTCGCTCAGCCATCTGCGCCACGGCCTGCGGTGCAGCCCCAGCCCGACTGCCACGTACAGGGCGGCCCGGCAGCAGGAAGTCGGCCGGTTCAACCAGCACATCGAGCGGGATTTCGATATGCACCGGGCGTGGCCGGGCACTGTCGAACACGGCAAATGCCCGGGCCAGCACCTGCGGCAAGTCGGCTGCACTCATCAGGGTGTGGGAAAACGCCGCCACCCCCGATACCAGCGCGGCTTGGTTGGGCAGCTCGTGCAACTTGCCACAGCCACCGCCCAGTTGGTCACGGGACTGCACGCTGGAAATCACCAGCATCGGGATCGAGTCGGCATAGGCCTGGCCCATGGCAGTGGTGATATTGGTCATGCCCGGGCCAGTGATGATGAAGCATACCCCGGGTTTGCCGCGGGTGCGCGCATAGCCGTCAGCCATGAACCCGGCACCTTGCTCATGACGCGGGGTGATGTGGCGAATGGAAGAGCCCGCCAGGCCACGATAGAGCTCCACGGTATGCACACCGGGGATGCCGAAGACATGATCGACGCCATAGCCTTCAAGGAGTTTGACCAGTACTTCGCCGCAGGTTGCCATCAGGGATCACCATGAATCTTGTTAGGTATGCCCTTATTGGACCCAAGCCACGGCTATCGCCACAATGTAAAAAAACACATACTAGCCATGTCCTTTGATCATGGCTTACTGCAATGAAACGTCTCCCGCCCCTGCCTGCCCTGCACACGTTTCTGGTCACCGCCCAGCACTGCAACTTCACCCGCGCCGGGCAGCAGTTGCATATCACCCAGGGCGCTGTCAGCCGCCAGATTGCAGCCCTCGAAGAACACCTCGGTTATGCCCTGTTCAAGCGCGAGGCGCGTGGGTTGAGCCTGACCCGTGAAGGCCTGGACTGGCTGCCACGGGTGCAGCAGGTGTTCGCCCTGATCGAACAAGGGGTGCGCGAGGTGGGTGAGCACAGCACTACCTTGCAGCTGAAGGCACCAACCTGCGTAATGCGCTGGCTGCTGCCGCGTCTGATGGAGTGGCAGGCACTGCGCCCGGACGTACCGGTGGAGCTGACCACGACCGTGCAGCACGGGGTGGATTTGCGGCGCGAGGGCTTCGATGCGGCAGTGGTCTACGGCGATGCACCGAACCACGGGCTGCAGGTGCGCAAGCTGTTCGATGAGCAGCTGACCCCTGTGTGCGCACCGTCACTGCGTGAAGGGCCGGTGCCGTTGCAGCAGGTGGAAGACCTGGCCAGGCACATGCTGCTGCATCCCTCGCGGGATGAACACGACTGGCGGTTGTGGTTGCAGGCGGCTGGAATGACGCTGGCCACGCATGGACCCAAACAGCATTTCGAGACACTGGACATGGCGATGGCCATGGCCTCGCAGGGGACTGGGGTGGCGATCGGCGATTGGTCGCTGATTGGCGATGACCTGCGCGGTGGGCGGTTGTGCATGCCGTTTGCGCTGAAGGTGCTGACAGGCAAGGGGTATTACCTGGTGAGCCAGGCCAGGAGCTTACCGCCCGGGCTGCTGGAACTGCTGGACTGGCTGGAGGGCCAGGCCAGCCTGTGACGGCCCTTTCGCAGGCGACTCAATAGCCGACTGTAAACCGTTGCCGCGAGTGTTTCGGCTTCTCCAGCTCATCCAGCATGGCAATCGCATAGTCGGCAAACGTGATCCAGCTCTTGCCGTCCGCACCGATCAACAGATGATCCTTGCCCAGCGCATAGTGACCTCTGCGCTCACCCTCAACGAACTCAGCCGAAGGCGAGAGGAAGGTCCAGTCCAGGTTCGGCTCGCGCCGCAGCGCCTCCAGAAAACGCACGCCGGCACTGGCCTCGGTTTTATACGCCTCTGGGAAATCCGGGCTGTCGATCACCCGATGCCCTGACGGCAGCAACAAGCTACCGGCGCCACCCACCACCAGCAGGCGCTTGACCCCGGCGCGCTTCACCGGCTCGATGATGGCGTGCGGCTGCATTGTCGAGAAATGCGCAGCACTCAACACAGCGTCCATACCTGCGACGGCTGCTTGCAGGGCCGCGCTATCCGTGGCATCCAGCGACTTGACGGTCACACCCTCTCGCCCTTCAAGCGTGGAAGGGTCGCGGGCAATGGCCAGTACACGGTGACCACGGCGCAGGGCCTCTTCCAGCAACTGGCTGCCAGCGCGGCCAGTGGCACCGATGATTGCGATCTTGCTCATGAAATACTCTCCATCAGTTGAACGAAATGACTGCCCTTGGCGACCTTCGCCGCCAGCGCCAGGGCTCTCGTCTGCCGGCTTCGGATAACGCCTTCCGGCAAACAATGCGCACAGCTTAGTTACCCGATTCGTCACAAAAAATGCGATGCTCAGACATAGTTTGTTTCTGAAATCGGGCAAATCATGGACCGTCTCAACGCCATGCGGGTATTCGTCACAGTCATCGACCTGGGCAGCCAGTCGGCGGCGGCGGATTATCTGCAATTATCGCGGCCGGTCGTGTCGCGCTACCTGGCAGAGTTGGAAGACTGGGTTGGCACGCGGCTGATGCAGCGAACCACGCGCAAGCTCAGCCTCACGGCAGCCGGCCAGGAAACCCTGCCTCGCTGCCGGCAACTGCTGGAACTGGCCGGCGACCTGCAGGCCGCCGTGCAGCAGCCGGAAGACGCACCAAGGGGGGCACTGCGTATCAGCGTCAGTACCTCATTCGGCCAGGCACAGCTGGTGGATGCAGTGGCCGCCTATGTGCGGCGCTTTCCTGACGTGAAGGTCGAACTGCAGATGCTCGACCGCACCGTCAACCTGGTGGACGAGCGCATCGACCTGGCCATTCGCACCAGCAATGACGTGGACCCCAGCCTCATCGCCCGGCGCCTGAGTGTGTGCCGCTCGGTCGTGTGCGCGGCACCCGCCTACCTGAATGAGCGAGGCACGCCGCAACGGGTTGAGGAACTGAGCCTGCACAACTGCCTGACCCATGCCTACTTCGGACACAGCTTGTGGCATTTCGCGGTAGCCGGCCAGCAGGTCGCCGTGCCCGTATCCGGAAACATCAGTGCCAACGAGGTGATGACCCTGCAAAGGGCTGCGCTGGCTGGCGCAGGTATCACCATGCTGCCAACCTACCAGGCCGCAGACGCCATACGCCGGGGTGAACTGGTGCGTCTGCTGCCTGAGGCCAAACCGCGTGAACTGAACCTGAATGCGGTGTATACGTCGCGCAAACACATGCCGGCGACCTTGCGCAGCATGCTGGATTTCCTGGTGCAGCGTTTCAAGGACGAACCGGCGTGGGATCGGGATCTATACTAGTGGCGTACACCCCTATCGCGGTCACGGGAGGTGAGCACCATGGGCATCAAATCCAGAAGAGTCGCCCTTGTCATGGCCCTTACCGCTGCCGCAGGGCTGTATGGCTCAGCCTGCTGGCGCGCCGAACTGCTACGCAGCCAGCCCAGCGTCGCCAATAGCTGCGAGCAGGCACATTGCGTGCCTCACAGTGCAACCTTGAGCGCCGTCCGTTGAATGAACGGCGCCCTGCCGATCACTCTTCGACGCTCATGTATTCCTTGGCCCAGCGAATGTAGTCTTCTGGCTGGGTGTAGGTGTGCGAGAGCTCGGTGGCACTGAGGTTTTCCGACTTGTTCTGCCGACCACGCTGCAGCCGCAGGCAGTCGTAAGTGGCCTTGATCGCGGCAAAGTAAGCCGCATGGCCATCGACCACGATGCGCACGCCCAAACGCGCCAGGCGCTCGTCATCGCGCAGGTTCGGGTTGCCATAGGTGACCAGCATCAGCGGCACGGTCAGGTGCTCGGCAATCTGCTCAAGCTGCTCGAAGTCCTTGACCCCGACCATGCAGATGCCATCAGCGCCCGCCTTCTGGTAGCTCTGGGTACGCACGATGATTTCTTCGGTGCTGAGTACGCCCGCGTTGGTACGGGCAATGATCGACAGGGACGAATCGACTCGTGCCTCCAGCGCCGCGCGGATCTTGCCAACGCCCTCCTCGACCGGGATCAGGTCAGTGGACTTGCGCCCGAACTGGGCAGGCAGCAGGGTGTCCTCGATGGTCAGTGCGGCCACACCGGCGCGCTCCAGTTCGATCACCGTGCGCATCACGTTCAGTGCGTTGCCATAGCCGTGGTCGGCGTCGGCCAGTACCGGCAGTTGCGCGACCCGACCAATGCGGGTGGCCTGCTCGACGAACTCGCTGAGGGTGATCAGAGCGAAGTCCGGAGCAGCCAGTACCTGCAACGAAGCGACCGAACCGCCGAGGATACCGACTTCGAAGCCCAGGTCTGCGGCAATGCGTGCCGACATTGGGTCGAACACCGAGGCAGTGTGGAAACAGGAACCTGAAGCGAGCAGCTCGCGGAAGGCAAAACGCAGATCTTGGTGGGAAGCCTTGGGCATGATCACTCCGCAAAAAAGTTGAAATTTGAACGGTAACTACCGACCCCTGTAATCGGGTCTACCTGACCTGTTCCAACCGTCGCCATCTGGGCGGTCATGCTCGACATGCAGGCAGAGGAATAAAAGGTGTGGGAGACAGCGGACTGAAAAACCTGCGGCAATATGCTGCACCAACCTGGTGCAAGCCCCGGATTTCAGCCTCTGTGGCATACCAACGATATCACGCAGCCATGCAGCACTGGATGAATGCGCCAATGCCGATCTTGCATAGGGGATGCAGATAGTACATAGGAAGCTACCTAACTCAGGTTACAATCCGAGGGCTTCTGTGAGAGCAGGCTTGCCCGCGAAGGGCCGCCATAGACAAAACAAGGTATTCCCGTGACCGCCGCCCTGCCCCCCACCGCCCTGCGCAACGTGCTCACCGCCCTGATGCTGGCCATCTTCCTCGGCGCACTGGACCAGACCATCGTCGCTGTCTCGCTGCCCGCCATCTCGGCGCAGTTCAGCGATGTCGGCCTGCTGGCCTGGGTCATCTCCGGTTATATGGTGGCCATGACCGTGGCCGTGCCGATCTACGGCAAACTGGGCGACCTTTACGGCCGGCGCCGGATGATCCTCACCGGTATCAGCCTGTTCACCCTGGCCTCCATTGCCTGCGCCATGGCCCAGGACATGCCGCAATTGGTGCTGGCCCGTGTACTGCAGGGTATCGGCGCAGGCGGGATGGTCTCGGTGAGCCAGGCAATCATTGGCGACTTCGTGCCCCCGCGCGAACGCGGCCGCTACCAGGGCTACTTCAGCAGCATGTACGCCGCGGCCAGCGTGGCCGGGCCAGTGCTGGGCGGCTGGTTGACCGAGTACCTGTCGTGGCGCTGGGTGTTCTGGATCAACCTGCCGCTGGGGCTGGTTGCTTTGTGGGCCATTCGCCGTGCGCTCGCTGACATGCCAGTGCAGCGTCGTGAGGCACAGGTGGACTACCTTGGCGCCATGCTGTTGATTCTCGGCCTTGGCAGCCTGCTGCTGGGCATCACCTTGGTGGGCCAGGGCCACGCCTGGGCCGACCCGGCCGTGCTGGCGCTGTTCGGCTGCGCCCTGCTGGGCCTGGCGCTATTCATCGCCCACGAACGCCGCTGCCCGGAGCCGCTGCTGCCGCTCAGCCTGTTCGGCAACCGTGTGGCAGTGCTGTGCTGGGCGGTGATCTTCTTCGCCAGCTTCCAGTCCATTTCGCTGACCATGCTCATGCCCCTGCGTTACCAGGGCATTACCGGCGCCGGTGCCGACAGCGCCGCCCTGCATCTGCTGCCGCTGGCCATGGGGCTGCCCATGGGCGCCTTCACAGGAGGCCGCATGACCAGCCGGACCGGGCGCTACAAGCCACAGATCCTGGCCGGTGCACTGCTGATGCCAGTGGCCATTTTCGCGATGGCACTGACCCCGCCGCAATCAGCGTTGCTCAGTGCGCTATTCATGCTGCTGACCGGCATAGCCTGCGGGCTGCAATTCCCGACCTCACTGGTGGGCACACAAAGCGCGGTGGCCAGCAAGGACATCGGCGTGGCCACCAGCACCACCAACCTGTTCCGTTCGTTGGGTGGAGCCATGGGCGTGGCGTGCATGTCCAGCTTGTTGCTGGCACTGCTGCATCAGGGTGGTTTCGAACTGTCGGGTAATCCGTTGCTGGGGAGCTTGAAGGCCGCAGAGGTGGACCCGGGGACGCAGGGGCGGTTGCTGGAAACGTTCCGGCAGCTGCTGATGGGGAGTGCGGTCGTCGCGGTGCTGGGACTGCTTGCGGCACTGGCCTTGCCCGACCGGCAATTGCGCGGCCGCTGAAGGCTACGCACTCGCTGCAAGAGCCGCCTTGTGCTGCGAACAGCCGCAGGGCGGCCATGCCCTTAATACCCCCTTAACACAAAGGGGAAACACTCCCTCACAATCCTTAACAAAGTGTCATTTGCGCAGAGCCGGGCTCAAGCGCAGCATATCCAGCCCGGTGTCGACCCATTTTTCGACATCACCCAACAGATCGACACTGTCAGGCAGCAATAGCCAGCGCCCGATCAGGCCATCGACATAGGCAAACATGGCCACCGCCGCGCGCTCGACATCCAGCTCGCCAGGCAACTGGCCCCGGCGTACGGCATTGGCCAGCGCCAGGGTGATGCCCTTGTGGCAATCCAGCACCGCACTCTGGCGCTGCTGGCGAATTTCACACATGTCATCGGTGAACTCGCACTTGTGATGCAGGATTTCATTGATACGACGGGTTCGGGCATCGAGCA
The DNA here is from genome assembly GCF_021283545.2 of Pseudomonas alloputida. Taxonomy (NCBI): domain Bacteria; kingdom Pseudomonadati; phylum Pseudomonadota; class Gammaproteobacteria; order Pseudomonadales; family Pseudomonadaceae; genus Pseudomonas; species Pseudomonas alloputida. The sequence continues at coordinate 5,258,296 of NZ_CP128540.1, forward strand.
CCAGCTCGTTAAACACTTGCAACAGCAGCTTGCGCATGCAGCCAAGCGGGTCGAGTTCATCCTCGCTTTCGCTCGCGCGCGCCAAATGGTCATGGGTCTCGTGCAGGCTGTCGAGCAACGCCTGCACCAGCTCGGCCTTGTTGTTGAAGTGCCAGTAGATCGCCCCCCGCGTCACACCCGCCAGTTCGGCGATGTCGGCCAGGGTGGTTCGCGCAACCCCGCGCTTGTAGAAGGCCCTTTCCGCCGCCTCGATGATCTGGGCACGGGTTTCCTGGGCTTCTTCTTTGGTTCGACGGACCATGGCAGTACAACCTCATCTGGCCCGAACGCGCAGCGCGTGCGGGGAACGCTCCGGGGGCACCTCTGCCGGGGCCTCTCGGATAAGCTAATCAAGCGCTGAGGCTGTACCTGAGTACCACCCAGCAGTATTTACAAACAACCATGAATGTAAGTATATTCCTTAGCAAGCTATTTATCCACCGGATAGCATTTTTTCCAGATCAAGATCTCTTCCATTACTCTTGAGCGTCTCCCTGCTCCAGCGACCCGAGGATCCTCATGCAATTCAAGCCAGCCGTTACCGCTCTGGTTTCCGCCGTCGCCCTGGCAACCCTGCTCAGTGGCTGTAAGAAAGAAGAAGCAGCGCCAGCGGCGCAGGCTCCTCAGGTCGGCGTCGTGACCATCCAGCCGCAAGCCTTCACCCTCACCTCGGAATTGCCGGGGCGAACCAGTGCCTACCGCGTCGCCGAAGTGCGCCCGCAGGTCAACGGCATCATCCTCAAGCGCCTGTTCAAGGAAGGCAGTGAGGTCAAGGAAGGCCAGCAGTTGTATCAGATCGACCCTGCCGTGTACGAAGCCACCCTGGCCAATGCCAAGGCCAACCTGCTGGCTACACGCTCACTGGCCGAACGTTACAAGCAACTGATTGACGAACAGGCCGTCTCCAAACAGGAATACGACGACGCCAATGCCAAACGATTGCAGGCTGAGGCTTCGCTCAAGAGCGCACAGATCGACCTGCGCTACACCAAGGTTCTGGCGCCAATCAGCGGCCGTATCGGTCGCTCTTCGTTCACCGAGGGTGCACTGGTGAGCAATGGCCAGACCGACGCCATGGCCACCATCCAGCAGCTCGATCCTATTTATGTCGACGTTACCCAGTCCACCGCCGAGCTGCTCAAGCTGCGCCGTGACCTGGAAAGCGGCCAGTTGCAGAAGGCCGGCGACAACGCCGCCTCGGTTCAGCTGGTACTGGAAGACGGCAGCCTGTTCAAGCAGGAAGGTCGCCTGGAATTCTCCGAAGTCGCGGTGGACGAGACCACCGGCTCGGTGACCCTGCGCGCCCTGTTCCCCAACCCCGATCACACCCTGCTGCCAGGCATGTTCGTGCATGCGCGGCTCAAGGCCGGGGTCAACGCCAACGCCATCCTGGCACCGCAACAAGGCGTGACCCGCGACCTCAAGGGCGCACCCACCGCCCTGGTGGTCAACCAGGAGAACAAGGTCGAACTGCGCCAGCTCAAGGCCAGCCGCACCTTGGGTAGCGACTGGCTGATCGAGGAAGGCCTCAACCCGGGTGACCGCCTGATCACCGAAGGGCTGCAGTACGTGCGCCCAGGCGTCGAGGTGAAGGTCAGCGATGCCACCAACGTCAAGAAGCCGGCCGGTCCTGATCAGGCCAACGCGGCGAAAGCAGACGCCAAAGCGGAGTAAACCATGTCGAAGTTCTTTATCGATCGCCCGATCTTCGCCTGGGTGATCGCCTTGGTGATCATGCTGGTCGGGGCCTTGTCCATCCTGAAGCTGCCGATCAACCAGTACCCCAGTATCGCGCCGCCAGCCATCGCCATCGCCGTGACCTACCCGGGCGCGTCGGCGCAAACCGTGCAGGACACCGTGGTGCAGGTGATCGAGCAGCAGCTCAACGGTATCGACAACCTGCGTTATGTGTCGTCGGAAAGTAACTCCGACGGCAGCATGACCATTACCGCCACCTTCGAACAGGGCACCAACCCCGACACCGCGCAGGTACAGGTACAGAACAAGCTGAACCTGGCCACCCCGCTGCTGCCGCAGGAAGTGCAGCAGCAAGGTATCCGCGTCACCAAAGCAGTGAAGAACTTCCTGCTGGTGATCGGCCTGGTCTCCGAAGACGGCAGCATGACCAAGGACGACCTGGCCAACTATATCGTCTCGAACATGCAGGACCCGATCTCGCGTACCGCGGGTGTAGGTGACTTCCAGGTGTTCGGTGCGCAGTACGCCATGCGTATCTGGCTCGATCCGGCCAAGCTGAATAAGTTCCAGCTGACCCCGGTCGACGTCAAGACCGCTGTGGCCGCACAGAACGTGCAGGTGTCTTCCGGCCAGCTCGGCGGCCTGCCAGCCCTGCCGGGCACCCAGCTGAACGCCACCATCATCGGCAAGACCCGCCTGCAAACCGCCGAGCAGTTCGAGAGTATCCTGCTCAAGGTCAACAAAGACGGTTCACAGGTGCGCCTGGGCGATGTCGCCCAAGTAGGCCTGGGGGGTGAAAACTACGCCGTCAGCGCCCAGTTCAACGGCAAGCCGGCTTCCGGCCTGGCGGTAAAACTGGCAACCGGCGCCAACGCGCTGGACACCGCCAAGGCACTGCGCGAGACCATCAAAGGCCTGGAACCGTTCTTCCCGCCGGGAGTCAAGGCGGTATTCCCGTATGACACCACCCCAGTGGTCACCGAATCGATCAGCGGCGTGATCCACACCCTGATCGAAGCCGTGGTGCTGGTGTTCCTGGTGATGTACCTGTTCCTGCAGAACTTCCGCGCCACCATCATCACCACCATGACCGTACCGGTGGTATTGCTGGGTACCTTCGGCATCCTTGCCGCCGCGGGCTTCAGCATCAACACCCTGACCATGTTCGCCATGGTTCTGGCCATCGGCTTGCTGGTGGACGACGCCATCGTCGTGGTGGAGAACGTCGAGCGGGTCATGTCCGAGGAAGGCTTGCCGCCCAAGGATGCGACCAAACGCTCGATGGAACAGATCCAGGGCGCCCTGGTGGGTATCGCCCTGGTGCTCTCGGCCGTACTGCTGCCCATGGCGTTCTTTGGCGGCTCCACGGGTGTGATCTACCGGCAGTTCTCCATCACCATCGTCTCGGCCATGGGCCTGTCGGTGCTGGTTGCGCTGATCTTCACCCCGGCGCTCTGCGCAACCATGCTCAAACCGCTGAAGAAGGGCGAGCACCACACCGCCAAAGGTGGCTTCTTCGGCTGGTTCAACCGCAACTTCGACCGCAGCGTCAACGGCTACGAGCGCAGTGTAGGCGCCATCTTGCGCAACAAGGTGCCATTCCTGCTGGCCTATGCGCTGATCGTGGTCGGCATGATCTGGCTGTTCGCCCGCATCCCTACCGCGTTCCTGCCAGAAGAAGACCAGGGCGTACTGTTCGCTCAGGTGCAGACCCCGGCCGGCTCCAGTGCCGAACGCACGCAGGTCGTGGTCGACCAGATGCGTGAATACCTGCTCAAGGACGAAGCCGATACCGTATCGTCGGTGTTCACGGTCAACGGTTTCAACTTCGCAGGCCGCGGCCAGAGCTCGGGCATGGCCTTCATCATGCTCAAACCCTGGGATGAACGCTCGAAGGAAAACAGCGTGTTCGCCCTGGCCCAGCGTGCCCAGCAGCACTTCTTTACCTTCCGTGATGCGATGGTGTTCGCCTTCGCCCCGCCAGCGGTGCTTGAACTGGGTAACGCCACCGGCTTCGACGTGTTCCTTCAGGACCGCGGCGGTGTCGGCCACGAGAAGTTGATGGAGGCGCGCAACCAGTTCCTGGCCAAAGCTGCGCAGAGCAAGATCCTCAGCGCCGTGCGCCCGAACGGCCTGAACGATGAACCGCAGTACCAGCTGACCATTGATGACGAACGTGCCAGCGCCCTGGGCGTGACCATTGCCGACATCAACAACACCCTGTCGATTGCCTTGGGTGCCAGCTACGTCAACGACTTCATCGACCGTGGCCGGGTCAAGAAGGTGTACATCCAGGGCGAACCCAGCGCGCGGATGAGCCCGGAAGACCTGCAAAAATGGTACGTGCGCAACGGCGCAGGGGAGATGGTGCCGTTCTCCTCCTTCGCCAAAGGCGAATGGACCTACGGTTCGCCGAAGCTGTCGCGTTACAACGGTGTCGAAGCGATGGAAATCCTCGGTGCACCGGCGCCTGGCTACAGTACCGGTGAAGCCATGGCCGAGGTCGAGCGCATTGCAGGCGAGCTGCCAAGCGGTATCGGCTTCTCCTGGACCGGCATGTCCTACGAGGAAAAACTCTCCGGCTCGCAGATGCCGGCGCTGTTCGCCCTCTCGGTGCTGTTCGTGTTCCTGTGCCTGGCGGCCCTGTACGAAAGCTGGTCGATCCCGATCGCTGTGGTGCTGGTAGTACCGCTGGGTATCATCGGTGCGCTGATCGCCACCAGCCTGCGCGGCCTGTCCAACGACGTGTACTTCCTGGTTGGCCTGTTGACCACCATCGGTCTTGCGGCGAAAAACGCCATTCTGATCGTGGAATTCGCCAAGGAGCTGCACGAACAAGGCCGCAGCCTGTACGACGCAGCGATCGAGGCGTGCCGCATGCGTCTGCGCCCGATCATCATGACCTCGCTGGCGTTCATCCTGGGCGTGGTACCGTTGACCATCGCCAGCGGCGCCGGCGCCGGCAGCCAGCACGCCATCGGTACTGGCGTGATCGGCGGCATGATCAGTGCGACCGTGCTGGCTATCTTCTGGGTACCACTGTTCTTCGTCGCAGTGTCGTCGCTGTTCGGCAGCAAAGAGCCGGAAAAAGACGTCACCCCTGAAAATCCACGTTATGAGGCTGGGCAATGACCAAGTCTTTGTTGTCCCTGGCGGTAACCGCTTTCATTCTTGGCGGCTGCTCGCTGATCCCTGACTACCAGACCCCGGAGGCGCCGGTGGCTGCGCAGTGGCCGCAAGGCCCTGCTTACTCGCCGACGCAATCGGCGGATGTTGCCGCTGCTGAACAGGGCTGGCGCCAGTTCTTCCACGACCCGGCGCTGCAACAGCTGATCCAGACCTCGCTGGTCAATAACCGCGACCTGCGCGTCGCGGCGTTGAACCTCGACGCCTACCGTGCGCAATACCGCATTCAGCGCGCCGACCTGTTCCCGGCGGTTTCGGCCACCGGCAGCGGCAGCCGCCAGCGTGTCCCGGCGAACATGTCGCAAACGGGCGAATCTGGCATCACCAGCCAGTACTCGGCCACCTTGGGCGTCAGCGCCTACGAGCTGGACCTGTTCGGCCGCGTGCGCAGCCTGACCGAGCAGGCCCTGGAAACCTACCTCTCCAGCGAGCAGGCGCGTCGTTCCACGCAAATCGCCCTGGTAGCCAGCGTGGCCAACGCCTACTACACCTGGCAGGCCGACCAGGCCCTGTTCAAGCTGACCGAAGAAACGCTGAAGACCTACGAGGAAAGCTACAACCTCACCCGTCGCAGCAACGAAGTCGGCGTGGCCTCGGCCCTGGACGTCAGCCAGGCGCGTACCGCCGTGGAAGGCGCCAGGGTCAAGTACTCGCAGTACCAGCGCCTGGTCGCCCAGGACGTCAACAGCCTGACCGTGCTGCTGGGCACCGGCATTCCTGCCGACCTGGCCAAGCCGCTGGAGCTTGATGCCGACCAACTGGCCGAAGTACCGGCCGGCCTGCCATCGGATATTCTTCAGCGTCGCCCGGACATTCAGGAAGCCGAGCACCTGCTCAAGGCTGCCAACGCCAACATTGGTGCAGCCCGCGCAGCGTTCTTCCCGAGCATCAGCCTGACCGCGAACGCCGGCAGCCTGAGCCCCGACATGGGCCACCTGTTCTCGGGCGGCCAGGGCACCTGGCTGTTCCAGCCGCAGATCAACCTGCCGATCTTCAACGCCGGCAGCCTCAAAGCCAGCCTGGACTACTCGAAAATCCAGAAGGACATCAACGTCGCCAAGTACGAAAAAACCATCCAGACGGCCTTCCAGGAAGTCTCCGATGGCCTGGCGGCACGCAAGACCTTCGAAGAGCAGTTGCAGGCCCAGCGCGACCTGGTGCAGGCGAACCAGGACTACTACCGCTTGGCCGAACGCCGTTACCGCATCGGGATTGACAGCAACCTGACCTTCCTCGATGCCCAACGCAACCTGTTCAGTGCCCAGCAAGCGCTGATCGGAGACCGCCTGTCGCAGCTGACCAGCGAGGTCAACCTGTACAAGGCGCTTGGCGGTGGCTGGTACGAGCAGACCGGGCAGGCCAACCAGCAGGCATCGGTGGAAACACCGAAAGGCTGATCGGCCTTGTTGCAAAAGCAGAAAGCCCACCCTTATCGGTGGGCTTTGTTTTTACTGCCTGTGCCGGCTGGGCGCAAGCCGTCGTAGGAGCGGGTTTACCCGCGAAGAGGCCGCCCCAGAAGAGTTATTAACCAACCGGAACATTCCGTTCGATTATCGCCCCGTTCCGTTTGCGGCGAATTGCCTCACCCCCGCACTACCCCGCACCATCCCCCCACGCAACGTTACTCAAGTTCATCAAAAACACCCGCACCTGCAGGCCCGATCCCGCAGTGCACCGGCTCGACCATAAAAACAAGAGATCCACGACAGATGAGCATTTCGCTACCCGCACGTCAGCTGCTGCCTGGCCTGTTGGCCATGTCCTGCGCCCTCCCCGCATTCGCCGCCAACGAAGGTGGTTTCATCGAGGACGCCAAGGCCACCCTCAACCTGCGCAACTTCTACATCAACCGCAACTTCGTCGACCCGGCCCACCCACAGGGCAAGGCCGAGGAATGGACACAAAGCTTCATCCTCGATGCCCGTTCCGGTTTCACCCAGGGCACGGTCGGTTTCGGCGTGGACGTACTGGGCCTGTACTCGGTCAAGCTCGACGGCGGCAAAGGCACCACCAACACTCACCTGCTGCCCGTGCATGGCGACGGCCGCCCGGCCGATGACTTTGGCCGGCTGGGTGTGGCGCTGAAGGCCAAGCTGTCCGAAACCGAGCTGAAAGTCGGTGAATGGATGCCGGTACTGCCAATCCTGCGTTCGGACGATGGCCGCTCACTGCCGCAAACATTCCGCGGTGGCCAGCTGACCTCCAGGGAAATCGCCGGCCTGACCCTGTACGCCGGCCAGTTCCGCGGCAACAGCCCGCGCAACGATGCCAGCATGGAAGACATGTCGCTCAACGGTAAAGCCGCCTTCACCTCCGACCGTTTCAACTTCGGCGGCGGTGAGTACACCTTCAACGACAAGCGCACCATGATCGGCCTGTGGGATGCCCAGCTCAAGGACATCTACCGCCAGCAATACCTCAACCTGACGCACAGCCAGCCGCTGGGCGACTGGACGCTGGGCGCCAACCTGGGCTACTTCATCGGCAAGGAAGATGGCGCCGAACGGGCCGGCAAGCTGGACAACCGCACCGCCTCCGCCTTGCTTTCGGCGCGCTACCAAGGCCACACCTTTTACGTTGGCCTGCAGAAGGTCAGCGGCGACGATGCCTGGATGCGGGTCAATGGCACCAGTGGCGGTACCCTGGCCAACGACAGCTACAATTCAAGCTTCGACAATGCCAAGGAGCGTTCCTGGCAGGTTCGCCATGACTTCAACTTCGCCACCGTCGGCGTACCCGGGCTGACCCTGATGAACCGCTATATCAAGGGTGACAACGTCACCGTGGGCAGCGTGGACGATGGCAAGGAATGGGCGCGGGAAACAGAGCTGGCCTATGTGGTGCAGTCGGGCAGCTTCAAGGACCTGTCGCTGAAATGGCGCAACTCGACCATGCGTCGCGACTTCAGCACCAACGCGTTCGATGAGAACCGCTTGATTGTGAGTTATCCGCTGAATCTTCTGTGACTCAATTGGCCTCTTCGCGGATAAACCCGCGAATAGGCCAGACGCCCTCCCTTTTGAAGGCATCATTGGCAACAGCGTGATGAAAACCCTGCCATGAATTGCCCAGTGCGAGCTGCCGCCATTCGCTGAGCTGATGATGGTGGTGACTGCAGGCTATCCTGATCACTATCAGGTACAGGTGAAACAAAGCAGAACAGGGAGGCACAACAATGAAAACCCTCGTCGACCACCTGAGCCAATACGCCAACTACCACCGCGATCCACGCAACATCGCCACCCACTTCGTCGGCATCCCCATGATCGTGCTGGCAGTCACCATCCTGCTTTCACGCCCAGGCTGGGAGATAGCTGGCATGTGGCTGTCCCCTGCCCTGCTGGCAGCGGCGGCATCTGTGTGGTTCTACTTGCGCCTGGACCTGCGCTTCGGGCTGGTGATGGGGCTGTTGCTGGGCCTGTGCCTGTGGGTCGGTGAGGCGCTGGCAGTGCAGTCGACAACGCTATGGCTCGGCGCCGGGCTGGGGGCGTTCGTGGTGGGCTGGATCATCCAGTTCATCGGCCATTACTACGAAGGCCGCAAACCGGCATTTGTCGACGACGTGAGCGGCCTGATCATCGGGCCACTGTTCGTGGTGGCGGAAGCTGCGTTCATGCTGGGCCTGTGCCCGACCCTGAAGCGCGCCGTGGAAGCCAACGCCGGCCCGATTGCCATGCGGCAAAAAAAGGCATCGGTGTAAAGGCCATTCGCGGGCAAGCGCCCTGTTGCAGGGGCCTGCCCGTGATCACGGTTTACTGGCGAGACTCTACGCCAAGTTCATCCCACACCGACTCAGCCAGGTGGAACGTGGCATTGGCCGCCGGAATGCCGCAGTAGATCGCGCTCTGCATCAGCACTTCCTTGATCTCGTCGCGGGTCACGCCATTGTTGGCCGCCGCACGCAGGTGCAGCTTCAGCTCGTCGTTGCGGTTCATGCCAATCAGCATGGCGATGGTGATCAGGCTGCGGGTATGGCGCGGCAGCCCCGGGCGGGTCCAGATGTCACCCCAGGCGTGGCGGGTGATCATTTCCTGGAACTCGCCATTGAAGTCGTTGAGCTTCTCCAGGCTGCGGTCCACGTGGGCATCACCCAGCACTGCGCGGCGCACTTGCATGCCAGCGTCGTAACGTTGTTTCTCGTCCATGGCGTTGTCCTCAGTGAGCCAGCAGGAAATCGAGCACGCGGCGGCTGAAGGCCTCGCCAATCTCGACATTGGACAGGTGCGCCGCCGGGAAGTCGACGTACTCGGCACCTTGGATACCGGCCTGCATGAAGCGGCCATGCTCAGGGGTGGTAACCACGTCTTGGGTACCGGCAACGATCAGCGCAGGCACCTGGATGCGGCCCAGTTGCTCACGATAATCAGCGTCACGTACCGCTGCACAGTTGCCTGCGTAGCCTTGCGGGCTGGTTTGCGCCAGCATCTGGCAGATACGCTGGGCCTGCTCCGCCTGCGCCTGGGCAAAGCCCGGGGTGAACCAGCGGGCGATGGAGGCATCGCGCAGGTCGACCATGGCCTGCTGGCCGCCTTTGAGTACCGTGTCGATACGGGTGTTCCACACCTCGTCATTGGCGATCTTGGCGGCCGTGTTGCACAGGGTCAGGCTGTGCAGGCGCTCACCTGCATGGATACCCAGCCACTGGCCGATCAGGCCGCCCATCGACAGGCCGACGAAGTGAGCCTTTTGAATGTCCAGGCCATCGAGCAGGGCCAGCACGTCGCGGCCCAGCTGTTCGATGCTGTAAGGGCCTTCAGTGACCAGCGATGCGCCGTGACCACGGGTGTCATAGCGCAGCACCCGGAAGTGCTGACTCCAGAGCGGAATCTGGGTGTCCCACATGCCCAGGTCGGTACCCAGCGAGTTGGACAGGACCAGCACCGGGGCGTCATCCGGGCCATCGATCTGGTAATTCAAAACGCCATCGGCCAGTTGCAAGTGCGCCACAGCGGTCTCCTTCAGGCAGTGAAACGTTGATGTTCGGACACGGCGCGCGCCACCCAGACGCGGGCCTGGCCCAGGTAATGGGCAGGGTCGAGCAGGCGATCGAGTTCTTCGCCAGACAGCTCGGCGCTGACCTGCGGCTCGTCACCCAGCACGGCACGCAGGTGCCGCTGTTCGGCCACCGCGCGTTGGCAGCATTGTTCCAGCAGGTGGTGGGCACGGTCGCGACCCAGACGCTGGGCGAGGACGATGCTCACCGCTTCGGCCAGCACCAGGCCTTGGGTCAGGTCGAGGTTACGGCGCATGCGCGCGGCATCCACCTCCATGCCCTCGGCAATCACTTGAGCCTGGCGCAGGGCGCCAGAGACCAGGCAGCAGATATCCGGCAGGGTTTCCCACTCGGCATGCCATAGGCCCAGGCTGCGTTCGTGCTCCTGAGGCATGGCTGCGAACAGCGTCGACAGCAGGCCCGGCACGCGGGTCGCGGCACCGATCAACACGGCGGCACCCACCGGGTTGCGCTTGTGTGGCATGGTCGAAGAACCACCCTTGCCCGGCGCAGAAGGCTCAAACACCTCCCCCGCCTCGGTTTGCATCAGCAAGCTGATATCACGGCCGAACTTGCCCAGGCTGCCGGCAACCAGGCCCAATACCGAGGCAAACTCCACCAGGCGGTCGCGCTGGGTGTGCCAGGGCTGCTCGGGCAGGGTCAGCTTGAGCTGTTCGGCCAGCGCTTCGGCCACCGGCATCGCCTTGCTGCCCAGCGCCGCCAGGCTGCCCGAGGCACCGCCGAACTGCAGGACCAGAAGGCGCGGGCGCAGTTCCTGCAGGCGCTGACGGTGGCGGGTCAAAGCACCCAGTACACCGGCCAGTTTCATGCCCAGGGTCACCGGGGTGGCGTGTTGCAACCAGGTACGACCCACCAAGGGCGTATCGGCGTGCTTCAAGGCCTGCTGCGACAGGGTATCGGCCAGCTTGCCGAGGTCGGCCTCGATCAAATCGAGGGCATCGCGCAGCTGCAGAACCAGACCGGTATCCATCGCATCCTGGCTGGTGGCCCCAAGGTGCACATAGCGCTCAGCCTCTGGCACGCCGGTGGCGATCACCTTGCCCAACGCTTTCACCAGCGGAATGGCCGAGTTGCCCGCGGTGGCGATGGCATTGGCCAGCGCGCCAACGTCATAGCGCTCGGCCTGGCATGCCGCCTCGATGGCCGCTACCGCGCTGTGCGGGACCAAACCGGCAGAGGCTTCGGCTCGGGCAAGCGCGGCTTCGAAATCCAGCATGCCCTGCAGGCGGCCTCGGTCGGAGAAAATCTCGCGCATGGCCGGCGCGGTGAAATAGGCGTCGAACAGTTGGTTGCTCATGCAGCGTCCTTAATCATCATGGTGCAGGTACGCCGCCTGCTTCGGCAGGCGCAGGCTGAACAGGAAGGCAATCGCCATCATCGCCGTCACGTACCAATAGAAAGTGTTTTCCATCCCCAGGGTTTTCAGGCCCAGGGCCACATACTCGGCCGAACCGCCGAATGCTGCGTTGGCCACCGCGTAGGCCAGGCCAACACCCAGTGCACGCACCTGCGGCGGGAACATCTCGGCCTTCACCAGACCGCTGATCGAGGTGTAGAAACTCACGATACACAGGGCCAGGCTGATCAGCACGAAGGCCATGATCGGGCTGGTCACGGTTTTCAGCGCCATCAGCAGCGGCACGGTGCACAGGGTACCGAGGCCGCCGAACAGCAGCATCGAATTGCGCCGGCCGATACGGTCGGACAGCATGCCGAAGAACGGCTGCACCACCATGAACAGGAACAACGCCCCGGTCATCACGTAGCTGGCGTTCTTGGCGGTCATGCCCGCGGTGTTGACCAGGTACTTCTGCATATAGGTGGTGAAAGTATAGAAAATCAGCGAGCCACCCGCGGTGTAGCCCAGTACCGTGATGAACGCCGCTGCGTGATTGCGGAACAAACCTCCGATCGAACCTGCATCCTTGTCATTGCGGGCTTCGGCGCTACTGGTCTCGTGCAGCGAACGGCGCAGCATCAGCGAGATCAGGGCGGCGATGGCGCCCACCACGAAGGGAATGCGCCAGCCCCAGGCCCGCAGTTCATCTTCAGTCAGCAGCTGTTGCAGGATCACCACGACCAGGACTGCCAGCAACTGGCCGCCGATCAGGGTGACGTACTGGAACGAAGCAAAGAAGCCGCGCTGCCCACGCAGCGCTACTTCACTCATGTAGGTGGCCGTGGTGCCGTATTCGCCCCCTACCGACAGCCCCTGGATCAGGCGGGCCAGCAATAGCAGCGCCGGGGCCCAGGTGCCGATGCTGGCATAGGTGGGCAGGCAGGCGATCATCAGGGAGCCGAAGCACATCATCAGCACCGAGATCATCAGGGAATTCTTGCGACCATGGCGGTCGGCGAGGCGGCCGAAGATCCAGCCACCAATGGGGCGCATCAAAAAGCCCGCGGCGAATACACCCGCCGTGTTCAACAGCTGCACGGTGGGGTCGTCGGAGGGGAAGAAGGCCGGGGCGAAGTAGATCGCGCAGAAGGCGTAGACGTAGAAGTCGAACCATTCCACCAGGTTGCCTGATGAGGCACCGACAATAGCGAAGATGCGCTTGCTGCGTTCTTCGCCGGTGTAATAGGTTGAGGTCATGACGGGTTTACTCCTGGAGGGTCCTAGGTAGTTCTAGACATACCTAGTAACACACTCGTTCCGCTATCGGGCTGGCAATGGGCCTTATGTCTCACAGGAGAGGCCTCTTCGCGGGGAAGCCCGCTCCCACAGGTGATTGCGTGGATCCCTGTTGGAGCGGGCTTCCCCGCGAAGAGGCCGGTACAGGTCAAACCCGCTCGATGGCCAACGCCAGACCTTGGCCGACACCCACACACATGGTCGCCAGGCCCTTGCGACCGCCACTCTTCTCCAGCTGGTGCAACGCAGTCAGTACCAGGCGTGCACCGCTCATGCCCAGGGGGTGGCCCAGGGCAATGGCACCGCCATTAGGGTTTACCTGGGGCGCATCGTCAGCCACACCCAGCTCACGCAGCACCGCCAGGCCTTGGCTGGCAAACGCTTCGTTAAGCTCGATCACGTCGAAATCACTTACCGCTATCCCCAGACGCTCGGTCAGTTTGCGCACCGCCGGCACCGGGCCAATGCCCATGACACGTGGCGCAACGCCGCCGCTGGCCATGCCCAGAACGCGGGCACGCGGAGTCAGGCCGTGTTTCTTCACCGCTGCGGCCGAGGCCAGGATCATCGCCGCAGCACCGTCGTTCACGCCCGAGGCGTTGCCGGCGGTGACCGTCTTGTCCGGGCCGTTGACCGGTTTGAGCTTGGTCAGCGCCTCCAGCGTGGTTTCCGGGCGCAGGTGTTCGTCACGTTCGACGATGATTTCGCCCTTCTTGTGAGCGATACGCACCGGCACGATTTCTTCGGCAAAGAAGCCGGCAGCCTGCGCAGCGGCAGCCTTCTGCTGGCTGCGCAGGGCGAAAGCGTCCTGATCAGCACGCGAAACCTGATAGTCGTCGGCCACGTTGTCGGCGGTTTCCGGCATGGAATCCACACCGTACTGGCTCTTCATCAGCGGGTTGATGAAACGCCAGCCAATGGTGGTGTCTTCCAGCTTCATGTTGCGCGAATAGGCGCTTTCAGCCTTGCCCATGACGAACGGGGCGCGCGACATCGACTCGACGCCACCGGCAATCACCAGCTCCATCTCGCCGCTGGCGATGGCGCGGAACGCGGTGCCGACGGCATCCATGCCCGACGCGCACAGACGGTTCAGGGTGACGCCCGGGATGCTTTCCGGCAGGCCGGCCAGCAGCAGTGCCATGCGGGCCACGTTGCGGTTGTCTTCACCGGCCTGGTTGGCGCAGCCGAAGAACACTTCGTCTACCTGGTCCCACTGCACGCCAGGGTTGCGCTCGATCAGCGCCTTCAGCGGCACGGCGGCCAGGTCGTCGGCCCGCACGCTGGCCAGGGCGCCGCCGAAGCGGCCGATCGGGGTACGGATGGCGTCACAGATGAATACGTCGTGCATCAGGCTTCTCCTGCCAGCTGGCCATGGTCAGCGGCGGTACGGGCGTCGAGGTCACGCATGGCGGACAGCTCGATTTGGGTGGGTTCGGAAATGGTCTGCGCGTGGCATTTGGAGGCTCCTGGTCAGGGTGCTTCGGTAAACCCAGATTAAGGAGACTGGTAGGTACCTTACAATCCGATAATCGACTATCTGTGCGATTAACGAACCATTTGTTGCACGACTATCCACCCCACGCGCAGGGCAACTGTGCGCCCTGATTGCAGCACAACGCCGCCCCTGCGGGAGCGGCGTTACGCTGTGAATGGGCCGCAACGCGGCCCTCGCCCTCAGGTTGCGTCGGCGTGGCTGACCAGCCCCTTGACGACCACTCCCACGGTCGCCAGCGCCGCCGGTACCAGCAACGCCGTCAGCACCTGCTCGAAGCTCCAGCCCAGGCCCAGCAGCGTTGCACCACTCCAGGCGCCGAGAATCGCACCAAAGCGGCCAATACCCAGCATCCACGATACGCCTGTGGCCCGGCCCTGGGTGGGATAGAAGCGCGCCGCCAGCGATGGCATTGCCGACTGCGCACCGTTCACGCACATACCAGCGACGAGCACCAGCGTGGCTAGCAGAGTGATGTTGCCCAGGCTCTGCCCCACTGCGTAGGCGAACACCCCGGCCAGCAGATAGAAAATGCCAATTACCTTGTGCGGATTGAAACGGTCCATGGCCCAACCCACACCGACTGCACTTAGCACGCCGCCAAACTGGAACAGCGCGCCGATGAACGCCGCCTGCTCCATGCTCGCGCCGCTGTCACGCATCAGGGTTGGCAGCCAGCTGGTCAGGAGGTAGACGATCACCAGGCCCATGAAATAGGTCAGCCACAGCAACACGGTGCCCAAGCCATAGGTGCCAGAGAAGATCACCGCGAACACGTTGCGCGCAGCCACCGCCTTTTGCTCAGGCACGCTGAAACTGCCTGCCTCGGCCACCACTTGCGGCGCGATTGGCGACAAGGTCTTGCGCACCTTGTCGGTGCCGCGGTTGCGCACCACCAGGAACCGCGCCGACTCCGGCAGCCAGATCATCAGCACCAGCGCCAGCAGCAACGGCAGCACGCCACCGATGACCAGCAGGCTGTGCCAGCCGTAGGCCGGGATCATCTTGGCGGAAATGAAGCCACCACCCGCCATGCCCAGGTTGAAGCCACAGAACATGCTGGTCACCAGCAGCGACTTGAGGCGCTCCGGGGTGTATTCGGACAACAGCGTGGTAGCGTTGGGCATGCCTGCACCCAGGCCCAGGCCAGTCAGGAAGCGCAGTACCAGCAACTGGTCGACGTTGGTGGCATAGGCCGAGGCCAGGCTGAAGCCACCGAACACCAGCACCGCCCCCACCAGCACGCCTTTGCGGCCGAAACGGTCAGCCAGCGGCCCGGAGCCCAAGGCACCGAACACCATGCCGATCAACGCGGCACTCATGACCGGCCCAAGGCTGGCGCGGTCGATCCCCCACTCTTGCGACAGTGCAGGGGCGATGAACCCCATGGCAGCGGTGTCCAGGCCGTCGAGGAAGACGATCAGGAAGCACAGCAGCACGACCCGCCACTGATAGCGGGACAGCGGCTGCTGATTGATGAATGACTGAACGTCGAGGCTTTTGCCGACGTTGGTTTGCGCTTGGTTCATTATTGTTATCCAGAATGTGGGGCACAGTCAGGCCATTGCACGCGGGCATCCGGTACAAGGGCGATGATTGGGGTATATGGCCTGGGTCAGCCTGGATATAACGATACTGCATGCGGGTGCGGCCGCAGCAGCGAGGTGACAGTATTCATGAGTGAGTGCCTCTAGTGTTTTTCTTGTTCGGTCGGCTAGCCGACCGTTGCGAGAGACATTAATCAGCCGGCCGAGGTGACGCAATTCACCCGGCACGACACTGTGCGTTTATCGCACAGGAAACGGTTTTGCCTGTTCTGATCCGGGGCCGCAAAGTGCTCCCTGCGGTCTCAACCAAACAACTGGTGGCAAAGGTCCCGGCTGGCTGCCAGCAAAATCGGCAAGAACCGCTGCTCCAGTTCACTGCGGGTCACCCGCCCGACATGGGTACTGACGTTCAGCGCAGCCAACACCTGCCCCGAAGCGTCATACACCGGCACGGCAATCGATCGCAGCCCCTGTTCCAGTTCCTGGTCTACCACACACCAGCCCTGTGCGCGCACCTGCTGGATGCAGGCGAACAACGATTCGGGGTCATTCAGGGTGCGGCTGGTGCGCGCTTTGAGGTCGGCACGTTCCAGGTACTCACGCAGGCTGGTGTCATCCATGGCCGCCAGCAGAATGCGCCCCATCGACGTGCAATAGGCCGGCAGGCGCCCGCCCACCGACAGATCGACCGAGATCAGCCGCTCGACCGTGGCCGAACGGGCTATATAAAGGATGTCGTCGCCCTCGAGGGTGGCCATGTTGGCCGCCTCATGCAGCTGGTCGCTGATGCGATCCAGGTACGGCTGTGCAGAAATTGCCAGCGGCGTCGACGACAGGTAGGCATGCCCCAAGGTCAGCACTTTGGGCAGCAGCGAATAGGTACGCCCGTCGGTGGTGGCGTAACCCAGTTTGATCAACGTGTGCAGGCAACGGCGCACCGCCGCGCGAGGGATTTCGGTACGGTGACTGATCTGGGCGATGGTCAGGTGGCGCTTGCGCTCCTGGAATGCCTGGATCACGGCCAGGCCACGTGCCAGTGAGGTCATGAAGTCCGGGTCACCGGTAAAGGCCTGGATGCGCTTGGCCGGGGAAGCCACGATCGGCGGCGCCATGGCAGCCGAAGCAGGTCGCGCCACCTCAGCATTGCCGGAATCGTTGCCCAGGGTTTCGTCACTCATCGCACACCTCAAAAAAAACACCGGTTCGTGCGATTATCGAACAAACGGCCGATAATCGCAATTGACCGCCGACACTTTTGCTTATACCTTTCCCATGCCACTTGTGGCTTCTTTGGAGAGACTGGTCAGGTACCCACCGTAGAAGTCCCCAGGCAACGGCCTCGCCTTTCGGCGAGGCCGTTTTTCATTACGGCCCGCCCTGACATTGCAACGAACTTCTATCCGCCATTCCTTTCAAACTTTGTACGAAAGGTCCCAACTGTTCGCGGGCACAATCTGCTACTTACGCCAGATGATGTCAGGGTTGCGTAAATTATCGATGTTCGGCGAATTATCGGTTGCTATAATCGATTGCGCAGGCCCTCCGCTTACCGTGGTCGTTGAACCTTCCGCTTTATCAAGCCGTTGCGGCCAGCAAGGCAAAATGCATGTTGCACAATGCATGACAACAGTCATTACACTTATTTCAGGTACTGCACGTGACGAAAGATGAACTGCGCGCGGAACTCGAGCGCCAGGCTGAACGTTACAAGGATGTTTATGGTGGCGAAGTCACCACATACGCCGCACAACCGGATCCGGAACGCAAACCCTGGCGCAAGCGTGCCAGCGTTCGCGACCAGGCCTTCAGCCAGGAACTGGAACGCATCGAAAAAGAACTGCGCAGCGACAATCCCTGAGCCTCGGGGCCCTCTGCGCGTCGTCGCCCGGCCTACCCGGGCGAGCTCGATCTTTACTGTCTGGCCGATGATGAAATGGAATCACACAAATTTCATACAGCCGTTTGAATTTTTGCGAAATGGATTTTTCTCAAGATTTCGGCCTTTTTTCGCCCTACTTTGTGATTTTTAGCCGCTATTTACCTCCCGTACCGCCCCCCTCTGCATGACACGCTTGCACCATGAAGACTGTCATCTGCCTGTTACAGGTGCATCGATTGCCAAGGTTTTCTGGCATAATCCCGCCCCCCTAAGACCCGCCAGACAACCTTCATGATCGATTTATTCAGCGGACTGGATGCCTGGGTGTTGGTGAGCCTGCTGCTCGCCTTGACCTTCGTACTCGCCTTCGAGTTCATCAATGGCTTTCATGACACCGCCAACGCGGTAGCTACCGTCATCTATACCAAAGCCATGCCGCCGCACCTCGCCGTGTTCTTCTCCGGCGTGTTCAACTTCCTTGGCGTTCTGCTCGGCGGTGTAGGGGTGGCCTATGCCATCGTGCACCTGTTGCCGGTAGAGCTGCTGATCAATGTGAACACCGGCCACGGCCTGGCCATGGTCTTCTCGTTGCTGGCTGCGGCCATCACCTGGAACCTGGGCACCTGGTACTTTGGCATCCCCGCCTCCAGTTCGCACACGCTGATCGGCTCCATCCTCGGTGTTGGCCTGGCCAACGCCCTGATCAACGACATTCCGCTGGGCGACGGCGTCAACTGGCAGAAAGCGATCGATATCGCCATGTCGCTGGTGGTCTCGCCAATGGCCGGCTTCGCCGTTGCTGCCCTGGTGCTGATCGGCCTGAAATGGTGGCGCCCGCTGTCGAAGATGCACAAAACCCCGGAACAGCGCCGCAAGCTCGACGACAAGAAGCACCCGCCCTTCTGGAACCGTCTGGTCCTGGTGGTTTCCGCCATGGGCGTGAGCTTCGTGCACGGCTCCAACGACGGCCAGAAAGGCATCGGCCTGATCATGCTGGTGCTGATCGGTATTGTCCCGGCCAAGTTCGTACTCGACCTGAACAGCACCACCTACCAGATCGAACGTACGCGCGACGCCACCCTGCACATGAGCCAGTTCTACCAGCGTAACGCCGCCACCCTGGGCGAGTTCCTGGCACTGGGCAAGGCCAAGGCCAGCGACCTGCCGGAGCAGTTCAGTTGCAACCCGCAGCAGACCGAGCCGACCATTGCTGCGCTGCAGACCTCGCTGAAGGGCGTGACGGACTACCACAGCCTCGATGCCGAGAAGCGCGTTGAAGTGCGCCGCTATCTGTTGTGCCTGGATGACACGGCGAAGAAGGTTGGCAAGCTGCCAGGCCTGGACGCCCGTGAAAAGTCCGACCTTGAAAAACTGCGCAAAGACCTCACCGCCACCACCGAATACGCCCCGTTCTGGGTGATCGTGGCCGTCGCACTGGCCCTTGGCCTGGGTACCATGGTTGGCTGGAAGCGCGTGGTGTTGACGGTGGGCGAGAAGATCGGCAAACAAGGCATGACCTATGCCCAAGGCATGTCGGCACAGATCACCGCAGCCTGCGCCATCGGCATGGCCAACGTATTCGCCCTGCCGGTATCGACCACCCACGTGCTGTCGTCTGGCGTGGCCGGCACCATGGTCGCCAACAAAAGTGGCCTGCAAGGCGGCACTGTGAAAACCATCCTGCTGGCATGGGTCCTGACCCTGCCTGCCTCGATGGGCCTGGCGGCCGGCCTGTTCTGGCTGGCGTCCAAAGCCATTGGCTGAGTGACACCGCAATGAATGAAGGCGCCCTCGGGCGCCTTTTTCATAGCCGTTATGCCTACGCCACCTTGTTCTTTGCCGGAGCGGGCTTGTGCTACCAAGGGTATGGCGCGGCGCAGGAAGACTACCTTTTCTTGCCCCCTAACAACGACCCCATCAACCCGCGCACCAACTGCCGCCCCAACTGGTTAGCGGCCTGGCGCACTGCCGACTTGATCGCCTGCCCCGCTGCACTCTGCAAGAACTCACCCGCCTTGTCGGCAAAACTCTCTTCATCCGCCTTCGGTTGCGGCGCCGGTTCCACCGGCTCGCCCTTACGCTGGCTCAGCATTTCATAGGCTGACTCACGGTCCACCGGTTTGTCATAGCGCCCCGCCAGTGGCGAAGCGGCAATCAGCGCACTGCGCTCAGCCGCACTCAGTGGCCCGATACGCGACTGCGGCGGTGCAACCAGCACCCTCTGCACCATGGCCGGCGTGCCCTTCTCTTGCAACGTACCCACCAGCGCTTCGCCAATACCCAGTTCGGTCAGCACCGCCAGAGTGTCGAACGTCGGGTTGGGGCGGAAACCATCGGCTACCGCCCGCAGCGACTTCTGCTCCTTGGCCGTGAACGCCCGCAAGCCGTGCTGAATGCGCAAGCCCAACTGGGCCAGCACCGCGTCGGGCAAGTCACCCGGCGACTGGGTAACGAAATAGACCCCCACCCCCTTGGAGCGGATCAGCCGGACCACTTGCTCAAGACGGTCCTGCAACGCCTTGGGCGTGCCGTTGAACAGCAGGTGTGCTTCATCGAAGAACAGCGCCAGCACCGGCTTGTCGGCATCACCGCGCTCGGGCAACTGCTCGAACAGTTCGGCCAGCAGCCACAACAGGAACGTCGCGTACACCTTGGGTGCCTCGTGCACCAATCGGCTGGCATCGAGCAGGTGGATACGTCCACGTCCATCCGGATCAGGGCGCAGCAGGTCCTCCAGTTGCAATGCCGGCTCGCCGAACAGTGCCTCGGCGCCCTGCTGCTCCAAGGTAGCGAGCCGGCGCAACAAAGCCTGGGTGGAGGCCGTGGTCATCAGCGCGCTGTCTTCGCCGAGCAGCTGCGGGTTGTCCTTCAGATGCGCCAGCAGGGCCTTGAGGTCTTTGAGGTCCAGCAGCAGCAGGCCTTCGCGGTCGGCCACCTTGAATGCTGCATAAAGCGCCGCCTGCTGGCTGTCGGTCAGTTCCAGCAAGTTGCCCAGCAACAACGGCCCCATTTCACTGAGGGTGGTGCGCAGCGGGTGGCCAGACTGCCCGGCGATATCCCACAAGCTCACCGGGTAAGCCCTGGGCGTATGCCCCAGCCACGGCATGCCGGCGATGCGCTCAGCCACCTTGCCCTGTGGCGCACCGGCAGCACCCAGGCCACAAAGGTCGCCTTTGACATCCGCGGCGAACACCGCCACCCCTGCGTCGCTGAACACCTCCGCCAGGCGCTGCAGGGTGACGGTCTTGCCAGTACCGGTTGCGCCAGCCACCAGACCGTGGCGGTTGGCCAGGCGCATTGCTTGCCCGACTGGCTGGCCATCCGGGCCCGCGCCTACAACGATGGTCGAAAATTCCGACATCTCTTTAATCCTCTGCTCAAGCTTTAGCTTAATTCGGCCGATACCTGTGGGTGTTATTCGCCTTAATAGAGAGGAACAGCCGAAAAGGGACTTTTCGGGATGTTGCACAACCTACGGCTCCACTCGTGCGAACGCCTGATATAAAACCTTAGCGGAACCGATTACGCCATGAACAAAAGCCTTCGTTTCAGCCACAAGATTCTTTTGGCGGCATCACTGATCGTGATACTCGCCTTCAGCCTTTTCACCCTCTACAACGATTACCTCCAGCGTAATGCGATCCGCGAGGACCTGGAAAACTATCTGGCTGAAATGGGCGCCTCCACGTCGACCAACATTCGCAACCTGTTCGAGGGCCGGATAAAACTGGTGGAAAACCTGGCGCAGAACATTGCCCAGGACCCGGCCAACGCCGAAACCCTGATGGGTCAGAATGCGCTGATATCCAGCTTCCTCACGGTCTACCTGGGCAAAGTCGACGGCGGTTTCAGCGTGCGCCCGGACGCGAAGATGCCCGACGGCTACGACCCGCGCACCCGCCCTTGGTACAAGGACGGCATGAACGCCAGCGGCGCGACGCTGACCGAACCCTACATCGACATGACCACCAACAAGATGGTCATCGGCATCCTCAGCAAGGTCTCCAGCAGCGTTGGCGTGGTCGGCGGCGACCTGGCCCTGGACGGCCTGGTGCAGATCATCAACTCGCTGAACTTCGGCGGCATGGGATACGCCTTCCTGGTCAACGACCAGGGCAAGATCCTGGTGCACCCGGATAAGGATCTGGTCATGAAGTCGCTGTCGGACCTGTTCCCGCAGCACACGCCGAAACTGACCGGCGAGCTGACCGAAGTGCAAAGCGATGGCCAGACCCGCCTGCTGACCTTCAGCCCGATTACCGGCCTGCCGTCGGCGAACTGGTACATCGGCCTGTCGGTGGACAAGGACAAGGCCTTCTCGATGCTCAGCACCTTCCGCACCTCTGCGGTGATCGCCACGGTAGTGGCAGTGGTGATCATCATCGGCCTGCTCGGCCTGCTGATCCGCGTGTTGATGCAACCGCTGCACACCATGACCCGCGCCATGGAAGACATCGCCGAAGGTGAGGGCGACCTGACCAAGCGCCTGCACATCCACAGCCACGACGAATTCGGTGTCCTCGGCAACGCCTTCAACCGCTTCGTCGAACGCATTCACAGCAGCATTCGCGAAGTGTCCTCAGCCACCGAGCAGGTCAACGAAGTGGCCCTGCGGGTGATCAGCGCTTCGAACTCGTCGATGACCAACTCCGACGAGCAGTCCAACCGCACCAACAGTGTCGCAGCCGCCATCAACGAACTGGGCGCTGCGGCTCAGGAAATCGCCGGCAACGCCGCCCAGGCTTCGCAGCACGCAAGCTCCGCGCGCCTGCTGGCCGAAGAAGGCCAGCAAGTGGTCGAGCGCAACATTGCCGCGATGAACCGCCTGTCCGACCTGATCGTCACCTCCAGCGCGCACATCGAAACACTGAACAGCAAGACCGTGAATATCGGCCAGATCCTGGAAGTGATCACCAGCATTTCCCAGCAAACCAACCTGCTGGCGCTGAACGCCGCCATCGAAGCGGCCCGCGCCGGTGAGGCCGGGCGTGGCTTTGCCGTGGTCGCCGATGAGGTGCGCAATCTGGCGCACCGCACCCAGGAGTCGGCGCAGCAAGTGCAGACCATGATCGAAGAGCTGCAAGTCGGTGCCCGCGAGTCGGTCGACACCATGGAGCAGAGCCAGCGCCACAGCCAGGACAGCATGCAGATTGCCAACCAGGCGGGTGAGCGACTGGACAGCGTTACCGTGCGCATTGGCGAGATCGACGGCATGAACCAGTCGGTGGCCACTGCCACCGAAGAGCAGACCGCCGTGGTCGAGGCGATCAACATGGACATCAACGAGATCAACATGCTCAACCAGGAAGGCGTGGAGAACCTGCAAGCGACCCTGCGCGCCTGCTCCGACCTCGAGCAGCAGGCTGGCCGCCTGAAGCACCTGGTGGGCAGCTTCCGCATCTGATAGAGGCTACACATTCGCCTGGCGCAGCCTCTGCGCTGCGCCAGGCATTACGCACTCCCCTCCTCTCAAACCGATCGAACAAACTATCCTTCTGATAGGTCCACCTTTAGGCATTTCATCGCCGGCAATTCAACGCCGGATGACAGACCCGAAGACGATCCCGGAGGGATGCTGATCGTGCACATCGCCGACATCACCATGTTCTACGCCCCGGCCAGCGGTGGCGTACGTACCTATCTTGATGCCAAACATCACCGTCTCGACGCCATTCAAGGCGTACGCCACAGCCTGTTGATTCCCGGTGCCAGCGCCCAACACGGCGATGGCATCTATCAGGTACCTGCGCCGCCCTTGCCGTTTGGCAAGGGTTACCGCTTTCCGGTACGCCTGGCCCCCTGGTGCAATACACTGCGCACGCTCAAACCGGACCTGATCGAAGTTGGCGACCCCTACCTGACCGCCTGGGCGGCGCTGGAGGCGCGGCGCCAGCTCGACGTGCCCGTGATCGGTTTCTACCATTCCGACCTGCCGCTACTGGTCAGCAACCGCATGGGCAACTGGTTCGCACCCAATGTCGAGGCTTACGTCAGCAAGCTCTACGGCAATTTTGATCGGGTACTGGCCCCCAGCCAGGTGATGGCCGACAAACTACGCCGCTTGGGCGTGCGCGATGTCCATGTGCAGCCGCTGGGCGTTGACCTTGCCACTTTCCACCCCTCCCGGCGCGACCCACATGTACGTGCCGAACTGGGCATTGCCGACACCAGCCGCCTGTTGATCTTTGCCGGCCGCGGCTCGCGGGAAAAGAACCTGCCGGTGCTGCTTGACTGCATGCAGCAACTTGGCGACCCCTACCACCTGTTACTGGTGGGCTCGAACATGCCGGCCAGCGTGCCGCACAACGTCAGCGTCATTGATCACTTCTGCCCGGCTGCAGAGGTGGCCCGGCTGATCGCCAGCGCCGACTTGCTGGTGCATGCTGGCGACCAGGAAACATTCGGCCTGGTCATTCTCGAAGCCATGGCCAGCGCCACCCCCGTGGTGGCCGTGCGCGCCGGTGCGTTCCCTGAAATCATCAACGAACAGTGTGGCCGCCTGTGCACGCCCAACGATGGCCGGGCCATGGCATCCGCCGTGCGCGAGGCATTCGAAGCAGGTATCCGCGAGCTCGGCGTGCAGGCCCGCCACCATGTAGAGCAACATTATTCATGGGATAACGTGGTAGCTGGCCTGCTCCAGCACTACCAGGCCGTGCTCGGCCACCAGCCGCAGGTGCGCGCCCATGCTTGAGCCTTCCGCCAGCCAACGCAGCCTCATGCTGGTGTTGCATGATGTTGCCCCGGAAACCTGGCCGGACTATGAACCGTTCGTAGGGGCCGTGGACGCGCTGGGCCACGTGCCAATGACATGGCTGGTGGTCCCGGACTTCCATCGACGCAATCCGCTGCACCAGGCACCTTCGTTCTGCCGTCTGCTGGACGAACGCCTTGCCAAAGGCGACGAACTGGCGCTTCACGGCTATGCCCATGCTGACGAAGGCCCCGTACCGCGCAGCCCCGTCGACTACTTCATGCGGCGCATTTATACCCATGAAGGCGAGTTCTACAGCCTTGATGAGAACGAAGCGCTTACCCGGCTACAGGAGGGCCTGGCACTGTTCGAGGACCAAGGGTGGCCTGTGGCAGGGTTTGTCGCACCGGCCTGGCTCATGAGCCAGGGCACGCGGCAAGCGCTGTGCCGCCTGCCACTGAAATACACCAGTACACCTCAGCATCTGTACCGCTTGCCAGACTTTACGGCGATTGATGCGCCAGGCCTGGTCTGGAGCGCCCGGAGCGCATGGCGTCGCAAACTGTCCCGCACGCTGTGCGACTGGCAATGCCAGCGCTGGCGGGGCGCGAGCACGTTGCGCTTGGGACTGCACCCTGTAGACATGCGCCATCGCTCATCCCGTGACTATTGGTTGCGCACGCTGGAGAGACTGTTGAAGGATGGCCGCGAACCGCTGACCAAGTCTGCCTGGCTGGAGCGCCAGGGGGCAGCATGAAGCGCTGGGCCTGGCTGGCGCTGGCATTGCTGGGTGCAGCGCTGGTGCCAGCGTTGCTGGGTGGTAGCGAGCTGCTGCCGAGGCTGAGCCGGTTCGACCCGCACCTGCTGCTCATGCTACTAGGCATGATTCTGTTGTGCTGGGTCATCAATGCGCTGCGCCTGCGCCTGTTGCTGGGTGAGCAGGCAAAACAGTTGAGCCATGCTCGCAGCCTCGGCGTGGTCATGGCCACCGAGTTTGCCATCTGCACCACCCCTGGCGGCAGTGGTGGGCCGCTGACCCTGATGGCCCTGCTGGCGCGAGACCGCATCCGCCCGGCGCGCAGCGGCGCCGTTTTTGCCATGGACCAGTTGAACGACCTGGTGTTCTTCTTCTGCGCAATGCTGGCGATTGCCGGCTACGCGCTGTTCCACAGCCTGGGCCGCAGCCAGGAAAGCATGTTGCTTGGCAGTGCGTTACTGCTGTGCTCAGCGTTGGCCGGGGTGATCGGGCTGTTGCGCTACCGGCGCCCGATAATGCGCATGAACGGCAGGCTGTTGCAGCGCATGGGGATGGGCCAGCCGCGCAAACGTCGCTGGGCGCGCAAACTGCTGCACTTCGTTGCAGCACTGGCGCAGACCTGGCGCCTGCCCAAGCGCAGGCTGAGCCTGGTGTTCACCCTGACCTGCATCCACTGGGGACTGCGCTACAGCGTCTTGTACCTGGTGCTGCGGGGCTTGGGGGTAGACCTGCACTGGATTCCCAGCTTCCTGGTGCAGATGCTGTCGCTCAGCGCCGGCCAATTCAGTCTGCTGCCTGGCGGCGCCGGGGCCGCCGAACTGACGTCGGCCAGCCTGTTGACACCCTTGGTGGGCAGCTCGACCGCAGCTGCGGCAATCCTGATATGGCGGGCGGTTACGTATTACTTTTATCTGCTGGCTGGGGGGCCGGTGTTTGTGTGCCTGCTGGGACGTCCGTTGCTGGAGCGCTGGCGGCGTCAGGCGGGTTGAGCTGTTGCCAGAGTTCGGCGGCGCCGGGGAAGTCGGTGCCATCCGTGTCATCCAGGGCTTCAGGGTCGTAGCGGGCCAGGCAGCCTTCGCCAAGGATCGGTGGAGGTGAGGCGACGGGGTTGTTGCGTTGCTTGGTCATTGCCGTTTCACCCAGGATTGCCGGGGCGCTCTGCGCCCCTGTCGTGACAGGGCTGCGCAGCAGCCCGGAATCTCACAGCAAGCCGGACGGTGTCAGTCGAACACCACAGTCTTGTTACCATGCACCAGCACGCGGTCCTCCAGGTGATAACGCAGGCCACGGGCCAGCACCATCTTCTCCACATCACGGCCGAAGCGGACCATGTCCTCGATGCTGTCGGCATGGCTGACACGCACCACATCCTGCTCGATGATCGGGCCGGCATCCAGCTCTTCGGTGACGTAGTGGCACGTCGCGCCGATCAGCTTCACCCCACGCAGGGCGGCCTGGTGGTAAGGCTTGGCGCCGACGAACGACGGCAGGAAGCTGTGATGGATGTTGATCACCTTCTCGGCATAGTCCCGGCACAGTTGTGGCGGCAGGATCTGCATGTAGCGGGCCAGCACCACGACGTCGGCGGCATGCTCCTGCACCAGGCGCGACACTTCGGCAAAGGCCGGGGCCTTGTCTTTGGGGTCGACCGGTACATGGAAGAACGGAATACCGTGCCACTCGACCATGCTGCGCAGGTCGTTGTGGTTGGAAATCACGCAAGGGATCTCGCAGTCCAGCTCATCGGTGTGCCAGCGGTGCAGCAAGTCTGCCAGGCAGTGCGACTCACGGCTGGCCATCAATACCACGCGTTTTTTCTGAGCCGAGTCGGTAATGCGCCAGGTCATGGAGAACTCTTCGGCGATCGGCGCAAACGCCTCACGGAAGGCTTCGATACCGAACGGCAGCGATTCAGCGCGGATTTCATGACGCATGAAGAACCAACCGCTCTGCTCATCGGAGTGGTGGCTGGCTTCGTTGATCCAGCCATTGTACAAGGCCAGGAAATTACTGACTTTCGCCACGATGCCTACACGGTCGGGGCAGGCGATCACCAGACGATAGGTGCGCATGAATGAGACTCCAGAACTTCGCAAAGGCGCCTATTCTAGCGGTCCGCCAGAAAAAACGCAGTATTGATCGTTACCGCGATGGCATATGCAAGCCCGAAACGCCACACGGGCGCTGCCTGACAGACAAGAGGAAACGCACGGGGCATATGTAAAATTTTGTTCACGTAGAGAAATGCTGTCACAGCTTAATTAACAGTTAATTGCCCAATCTTATGTTTACTTGCGAGTATGGGCTGTCTATTATTGCCCCACACATTTCTGAACACGCATTAAGGAACACTCCATGTCCCTGATCAACGAGTACCGCGCCACCGAAGAAGCCATCAAGGAACTTCAGGCCCGCCTGGCCAATCTGTCGCAGGATGACAAGCTGAAGAAAGAACTGGAGTTCGAAGGCAAACTGCGCACACTGATGGGCGAGTACTCCAAGTCGCTGCGCGACGTGATTGCCCTGCTCGATCCAGAGTCGAAACTGAGCAAGGCACCTCGTGGTTCGGTCAAGACTACCGTCACCAAGCGCGCACGCAAGGTCAAGCAATACAAGAACCCGCACAACGGTGAAGTGATCGAAACCAAAGGCGGCAACCACAAGACCCTGAAAGAGTGGAAAGCCACTTGGGGCGGCGACGTGGTTGAAAGCTGGGCAACCCTGCTGGACTGATTATCCGCATACGCCCTCTTGCTTCGCACAACAAAAACGCCGGCACATTGCCGGCGTTTTTGTTTATCTGCCATCAGCCGATTGAATAGCGTTCCTGCAATTGTCGAGCATGCAGTTGCCAGGCCTCCAACACGCGCCTGCCTGCCTCGTCGGCGCCCTCCCAGGCTTGCTGGCGCGCCTTTTCGAAGTCGCCCAAGGTATTCGGCGCCCCCCACTGCGGTTCGCTCAGGCGCTGTTGGCAGAAGCCATACCAACGTTGCCGCTCTTCGCCGGTCAAGGTTTCAGGGAAGTTACGTGCCCTGTAGCGGAACAACAGCTCCGGCAAACGCGGATCATCGAACATCCACTGGCCATGGCTCAACTGCGCCGGTTCCAGCGCACGAACTTGCTCGCATAAGCGCCGGTCGCGGTCACCTATAAAACCCTCATACAACTGCTGTTCCGGGTCCTCGCTCGGGGCGAACTCGTCCTTGCCATAGATGTGCTCCAGCTTTTCTTGCCATTGCGCCTGTTGATTGGCCAATTGTTCGCCGCGCGATTGTAACAACGTCAAGTCCAGGCCCAATCGTTGTTGATCGACCGGGCGCAATACCGACAGCGGCGCCACTACCGGGCAACGATTGATCTGCACCAATTTGAGCGGTACCGGTAATTCACCTTCGGCCAATTCATCATGCCGGGTGTACAAGCGCTGACGCAAAACTTCAGCACTTTCCCGCAGTAACGGTAGGGTTTCCTGATGCAGGTCGCAGACAATCAGTGCATTGCGATTACGCGGGTGCCAGGCCAGTGGCAATACGACCCCCAGGTAATTGCGCGCCGCCGAAAAACGCCCGGATATATGCACCAGTGGCTGCAACAGACGGATCTGCTCCATCACTTTATGCTTGCTGCGCAGTTGAAACAGCCAGTCATACAACTTGGGTTGTTTCTGCCGAATCAGGCGAGCCAAGGCAATGGTTGCCCGCACGTCGGAAAGCGCTTCGTGGGCATGACCGTGGTCAATGCCATTGGCCTTGCTCAGCAGCTCCAGACGCAGGCTGGTGCGCCCGTCCTGCTGCGGCCATTCAATGCCTTCCGGGCGCAGGGCATAGGCGGTGCGCACAATGTCGATCAGGTCCCAGCGGCTATTGCCTCCCTGCCATTCACGGGCATAGGGGTCGAAAAAGTTGCGGTAAAGGCTGTAGCGGGTCACTTCATCGTCGAAGCGCAGGGTGTTGTAGCCGGCACCACAGGTGCCCGGTTGCGCCAGCTGGGCGTGCACGCGAGTCATGAACTCGGCTTCGCACAGGCCCTGCTCCGCCAGCAGTTGCGGCGTAATGCCTGTCACCAGGCAGGCCGCCGGGTGCGGCAGGATGTCGTCCGACGGTCGGCAATAAAGGCTGATTGGCTCGTCGATTTCGTTAAGGTCGAAGTCAGTGCGCAGGCCGGCCACCTGCAGCGGCCGATCACAGCGCGGGTTGATGCCGGTGGTTTCATAGTCGTGCCAGAAAATGCTGGAGGTCACGGGGTCGTCCTGTGTCAAGGTCGACCCGATTCTAGCGCGATTCTGAAAAATGAACGTTCAGACGGGAGCGTTGGCGGGGCGGAAACTGAAATAGTCGCGCAACGAACGTACGAAATCATCGTACTCGCGCGGAGACTGCAGCAGCATAAAGCCCGAATCGTAGTGCCCAGGCGTCTGGTCCTCGCGGCACCACAGGCAACTGGCCGTGAGGTTGACGAACTGGTGCCCGCCGCCAGGCAGGGGCATACGCAGTTGCAGCTCGTAATCAGGCCCGACCAACACGGGCAGCTGGCTGATGACCATCAACCCATTTTCAGAGGCATTGCCTAGCTGGCCGATCTCCTGACCGGTAAAGCGGTTGAACACCTTGAGGACACAAGGTAGTTGATGACGTTCGATGTGGCGCTTGTTGAACATGATCGCGAGTGTATTCCGTACCTGATGCCAGGAATACAAGGTACTGGCGGTTGTTGTAACAGCTGAGTTACAGATTAGCGCAGCACGCGCAGCAAATCTCGTGAAATAAACCACACCTTTGTGTTAGCGCCAAGGTACGGTCGTCACCGGGTTGGCCACGGCCGTTTCTGCACCGCGCAAATGACCGAGTTTGTCCAGGGTCTGCAGGCGCGCCCGGGCGCGATAGGCATATTCGTTGCCCGGGTACTGCTGGATAAGGTACTGATAGGTTTGCGCCGCGTCCACGTACAACGCCTGGCGCTCCAGGCACTGGCCGCGCAGCAGTGACACTTCGGGGTGGATGAACGGCCGGGCACGGCTGGTGCGATCAACCTGCGACAGTTCGAGCATGACCCGTGCGCAATCGCCGCGGTCGTAGGCGCGGTAGGCATTGTTCAGATGGTGGTCCATGGACCAGCGGGTACAGCCGACGGCGCTGGCGGCCAAGGCTAAAACGATCAGGGCTCGCATGGGGATCTCCTTTGATGCCAGTGTATCGGCGTTTGCCTGCAAATCTTCACACCCTTTTGCAAGGATACCCTGCCCCGTTCAAATGCCACCCTGCCTTGGTTGCAGGTAGTGCAACGGAACAATGACTACAGCGAGATTCAGGAGTAGCCTTTCGCTGCGCTTCACTATAGGAGTCTGTGCATGAGCATCCGCCGCACCAAAATCGTCGCCACCCTTGGCCCCGCCAGCAACTCGTCGGAAGTGATCGAACAACTGATCCTCGCCGGCCTGGACGTGGCACGTCTGAACTTCTCCCACGGCACGCCGGACGAGCACAAGGCCCGCGCGCGCCTGATCCGTGACATCGCCGCCAAGAATGGCCGCCATGTTGCACTGCTGGGCGACCTGCAGGGTCCGAAGATCCGCATCGCCAAGTTCGCCAACAAGCGCATCGAACTGAAGATCGGTGACAAGTTCACCTTCTCCACCGCCCACCCGCTGACCGAAGGCAACCAGGACATCGTCGGTATCGACTACCCCGACCTGGTCAAGGACTGCGGCGTTGGTGACGAACTGCTGCTCGACGATGGCCGCGTGGTCATGCGCGTCGAAACCGCCACTGCAGATGCCCTGCACTGCGTGGTGATCATCGGTGGCCCACTGTCGGACCACAAAGGCATCAACCGTAAAGGTGGCGGCCTGACCGCACCGGCCCTGACCGAAAAAGACAAGGCCGACATCAAACTGGCTGCGGAAATGGACCTGGACTACCTGGCCGTATCCTTCCCGCGTGACGCCAGCGATATGGAATACGCGCGCAAGCTGCGTGACGAAGCCGGCGGCAGCGCCTGGCTGGTAGCCAAGATCGAACGCGCCGAAGCGGTGGCCGATGACGAGACCCTCGACAAGCTGATCGCCGCCTCCGACGCTGTGATGGTTGCCCGTGGTGACCTGGGCGTGGAAATCGGCGACGCCGAGCTGATCGCTATCCAGAAGAAGATCATCCAGCACGCCCGCCGCAACAACAAGGCCGTGATCGTGGCGACCCAGATGATGGAGTCGATGATCCAGAACCCGATGCCGACCCGCGCGGAAGTGTCCGACGTGGCCAACGCCGTGCTGGACAACACCGATGCGGTGATGCTGTCGGCCGAAAGCGCCGCCGGTTCCTACCCGATCGAAGCTGTCCAGGCCATGGCACGCATCTGCCTGGGTGCCGAAAAGCACCCGACCAGCCAGAAGTCCAGCCATCGCCTGCACACCACCTTCCAGCGCTGCGACGAAAGCATCGCCTTGGCGGCCATGTACACTGCCAACCACTTCCCGGGCGTAAAGGCGATCATCGCCCTGACCGAAAGCGGCTACACCCCGCTGATCATGTCGCGCCTGCGTTCGCATGTACCGATCTTCGCCCTGTCGCCGCACCGCGCCACCCAGGCGCGCGCCTCGATGTTCCGTGGCGTGTACCCGATTGCCTTCGACCCGGCCGCGCTGCCGGCCGATAAGGTGAGCCAGGCGGCGGTCGACGAACTGCTCAAACGTGGCCTGGTGGAGCAAGGTGACTGGGTGATCCTGACCAAGGGTGACAGCTACCACACCATCGGTGGCACCAATGGCATGAAGATCCTGCACGTCGGTGATCCGCTGGTCGGTTGATCCACTCGTTTCACAGCACAAGGCTCAAGCGCAGCCTTGTGCTGCGAAGAGGCCCCGACAGCAATAAAAAAGCCCCGGTTCTCGCGAACCGGGGCTTTTTGATGGTGCAGGGGGGTAAGGCTGGCTTACATCATGCCGCCCATGCCACCCATGCCACCCATATCAGGCATGCCAGCAGCTGGCTTGTCTTCCGGCAGGTCGGCAACCATGGCTTCGGTGGTGATCATCAGACCGCCGATCGAAGCAGCAGCTTGCAGCGCCGAGCGAGTGACCTTGGCTGGGTCCAGGATACCCATCTCGATCATGTCGCCGTATTCACCGGTAGCGGCGTTGTAGCCGAAGTTGCCCGAACCTTGCTTGACCTTGTCAGCAACCACGCTTGGCTCATCACCGGCGTTGGCAGTGATCTGGCGCAGCGGGGATTCAACAGCGCGACGCAGCAGCGCGATACCGACGTTCTGGTCTTCGTTGTCGCCTTTCAGGTCGATGATGGCTGCCAGGGCGCGAACCAGGGCAACACCACCGCCAGGCACCACGCCTTCTTCAACGGCTGCACGGGTAGCGTGCAGGGCGTCTTCAACGCGGGCTTTCTTCTCTTTCATTTCAACTTCGGTGCCGGCACCGACCTTGATCACGGCAACACCGCCAGCCAGCTTGGCCAGACGCTCTTGCAGCTTCTCACGGTCGTAGTCCGAGGAAGTTTCTTCGATCTGGGCACGGATCTGCTTGACGCGTGCTTCGATCTCGGTGTCAGCGCCAGCACCGTCGATGATGGTGGTGTTTTCCTTGGACAGGATGACGCGCTTGGCGTTACCCAGGTGCTCCAGGGTAGCGGTTTCCAGGGACAGGCCGATTTCTTCGGAGATGACCTGGCCGCCAGTCAGGACAGCGATGTCCTGCAGCATGGCCTTGCGGCGATCGCCGAAGCCCGGAGCCTTGACTGCAGCAACCTTGACGATGCCGCGCATGTTGTTGACTACCAGGGTAGCCAGCGCTTCACCTTCAACGTCTTCGGCAACGATCAGCAGTGGGCGGCCGGCCTTGGCAACGGCTTCCAGAACTGGCAGCAGCTCACGGATGTTGGAGATTTTCTTGTCGACCAGCAGCAGCAGCGGGCCTTCCAGCTCGGCAACCATGGTGTCCGGCTTGTTGACGAAGTACGGCGACAGGTAGCCGCGGTCGAACTGCATGCCTTCTACGACGGACAGTTCGTTTTCCAGGCCCGAGCCTTCTTCAACGGTGATCACGCCTTCTTTACCGACTTTTTCCATGGCTTCGGCGATGATTTCACCGATGGAGTTGTCGGAGTTGGCAGAGATGGTACCTACCTGGGCGATGGCCTTGGAGTCGGCGCATGGCTTGGACAGGTTCTTCAGTTCGGCAACGACGGCAGCAGTGGCCTTGTCGATACCGCGCTTCAGGTCCATCGGGTTCATGCCGGCAGCGACGGCTTTCAGGCCTTCGTTGACGATGGCCTGAGCCAGAACGGTAGCGGTGGTGGTGCCGTCACCGGCAGCGTCGTTGGCCTTGGAAGCAACTTCCTTGACCAGCTGGGCGCCCATGTTTTCGAAAGCGTCTTTCAGCTCGATTTCTTTGGCGACGGAAACGCCGTCCTTGGTGATGGTCGGCGCGCCGAAGCTCTTGGCCAGTACCACGTTACGGCCTTTCGGGCCCAGGGTCGCTTTTACCGCGTCAGCCAGAACGTTGACACCAACCAGCATTTTCTTACGAGCGGAATCACCAAATTTTACGTCTTTAGCAGCCATGATCGTTTAATCCTTGAAAACTTTGGAGTAACGGGAAGTCGGGGAAATCAGCCTTCGACAACGGCGAGGATTTCGTTCTCGGCCATGACCAGCAGGTCTTCGCCATCGACTTTCACGGTGTTGCTGCCCGAGTACGGGCCGAAAACCACTTTGTCACCCACTTTCACGGCCAGCGCGCGAACTTCGCCGTTGTCCAGGACGCGACCGGTGCCGACGGCTACAACTTCGCCGCGGTTTGGTTTTTCAGCGGCCGAACCCGGCAGGACGATACCGCCAGCGGTTTTCGATTCTTCTTCGCTGCGACGGATGACTACGCGGTCATGCAGAGGACGAAGTTTCATTGTCGATCTCTCCCAAATTGTGGTTTTCATCGGCCGGTTCGACACCGGCGGTTTTGATGCTGTCCGGCGTTGCCGGGGGTGGCCCGCTGTGAGCGAACCACCTGTGTAATGTCTGGTGTTGCCACCAGAAACCTTGCGGTGACCACATACATGAGGCCGCCACATCCGATTACAAGGCTCGAGATAGAAAATTTTTCATCAGGCCAAAAAAAAACCGGGGCCGCTTGCGCGGCCCCGGTCCTTCTTACTTGTCGCGGCGCTCGTACTCGCCTTCGATCACGTTCGGGCGGTGGCCGCCATCACGCGGCTGCGCCTGGAAGGGGTCATCCTGGAATGCACGCTGGCGCATGGCCTGGGCCTCGGCACGCTCGCGCATCTTGCGCGCCGCCAGGCGGCGGGTGAATGGCAGCAGGCACAGCACACCCAGCACGTCGCTGATGAAGCCGGGCAGCAACAACAGGCCACCGCCCACGGCCAGCATCATGCCCTGGAACATGTCCTCGGCGGGCAATTCACCGCGCTGCAGGCTTTCACGGGCGCGCAATGCAGTCGCCAGGCCGGCCACCCGCATGACCAATACGCCCAGGGCGGAGCTGGCGATGATCAGCAGCAACGCCGGGAAGAAACCGATAGCCGCGCTGACCTTCACGAAGACGAACAGCTCCAGCACAGGAAAAATCAGAAACAGCAGTAGAAAAGCACGCATCAAGGGTTCCTCGACGGAAGATAACCTTCCAATAAGACCTCAAATGGATGCCTGCGCTCTGGATTTCAACCCTCGGCTTGCATCACAAGCGGCCAATGGTCGGCGCGAGCCAGCAAAACCAAGGCCTCGCGGACTTGTGTCGGCGTGTTGCAAGTAGTGGGGAAAGGCAGCCAGTGCACTGCCTGGCCGATGCGCAGGTGCATGCCTTCGCTGTCTACCCCAACCATCTGCGCTGGTACGTGCTGTGGCAACCCGGTCAATTCGACGTAGTGGGCAATGGCACTGGCGTGATCGCTGTTCATGTGTTCGATCATGCTCCCCTCGGCCTTGCCCGCGAACGGGTTGGCCAAGGTGACATGGTCAAGCCAGTGGATCGCACCAAAGCCGCCGATGTAGCGGTGGCGCACCGGTTGCAGCACCCAGAAATCGAAGTCGTGGGCCTTGTGATAGTTGGCCGCGTCCGGGAAATAGCGGTAATAGCGTTCGGCGGCGGCCTCGATGACGGCCTCTTCGACCAGCTTGTGCGCTTCGGCCATTACCGTCAGGCGCCCTACCGCCTGCACATCCTCAGCCTCGCGCTCCCCCACCAGCAGCGAACACTTGGGGTCCTTCTGCAGGTTGTGGGTGTGCTGGGCAATGCGGCTGATCAGGATCAGCGGGTTGCCCTGGGCGTCCAGGCAGTACGGCACGACCGAACCGAAGGGGTAGCCAGGCATCGACCTGGAATGTGTCGAAAGCACGCCGCGGTATTCCTTGAGCAGCAGTTCCCGGGCGGGGCGAATGGCGTTGGTACTCACTTGAGGGCGGCTCCTGGCGGACGGGTTGGGGACAAGATAAGCATTATCAGCTGCCTGTGCCACTGACCTGCATCCAGACGCCTTACCAGGTAACGCCAAAGCCCGCGGTATAGCGTGTCTTGTCCAGGTCACTCTCACGCGTGCCCGTGATGATATCCTTCTCCGCCTTGAGGTTCAGCGAGGCCCACTCGGTGACCTTGTAGCGCAGGCCAACCTCGGCATCCAGCGAGTAGTCGGCCACGCCACCCAGCGGCTTGGCGAACTCGCCGTTGGTGAACAGCTGCACGTTCTTGCCGATCAGGTAGCGGGTGTAATCCCACTTCACGGCCGCAGAATAGAAATTATCCTTGCCGCCGTCCCGGTACTCGAAATCAGTGCGGTTGATCAGTGAGCCCAGCGAGAACGCACCCAGCTCATCGTCCCAGAACTGGTAACCCGGGCCGGTACCCACGGTGCGCTGGCGGGCCAGGTCTTCGATGTGATCGCGCTTGTACTCCGCACGCCCCTGCCAGAACCACTTATCGGTAATGAAGCGGTCCAGCGCGTACTCGGCGCTCCAGTTGTTGGTGGTGGTGACGTCGTCCTTGGTCTCGCGGTTGTACTCACCCTCGGCGTTGTGCCGCCAGCGGCCATGGCGGGCAGTGGTCTTGAAGCCCACGTCATAATCGTCGGTGTCGTTCTCGGCGCGCTTGTAGTCCAGCGCCACGTCGACATTACCTTTCCACACGAAATCCTCGACCAGCGGCTTGGGCTTCATGATCTGCTCGATGCTGGCCAGCGCCACCGTCTTCGGTGAATCGCCATTGGCCAAGGTCACCTTGCCTGCCTCTGCCGCCTTGAGCGACTTGGCTTTCTCTCCGCTGTAGGCGTCCTGCTTGACCAGCATCTCCTGGTCGCTTTCCAGCGTCTGGACCTGTTTCCAGTCCAGGGCGATGGACCCGCCATAAGGGGTTTCCAGCAGCAGCTTGCCGCCGTCGAATACCTTGATCTTGCCACTTAGCCGATCACCGTTCTTCATCCACACAGTGTCGGCCCACACCGGAGAGGCACACAGGGAAACAGCAAGAAGGCACAACAAGGATCTAGAATTCATAAACGGGCTTTGTTTGCGGACTATGGGTTCGATTTGACGAAAAAGCCGGGCATTATCCAGATACCCACGACCAGAGCAAGGACAGACCGGGAGTATGCCGTTGAGTTCAACTCTCATTTACCAGACCACCGGTCCGGTTTCATCTGCAGCCCAAGGCGGGCGAGATGTCTGATGGATATGAGCACGCCCTCGATTCGGCCGAGGGCCGACGAACGGCGCTGTATTCAGTACTGGGCCAAGTGCCACCCGGCAAGGTCGTGAGCTATGGCCAACTGGCCGAACTGGCCGGGCTTGGCCGTGCGGCGCGCTGGGTTGGGCGCACCCTGGGGCAGTTGCCTGCAGACACACGCCTGCCTTGGCACCGGGTGCTTGGTGCAGGTGGCCGGCTGAGCCTGGCGCTGGGCACCCCGTCGGGCGATGAACAACGGGCGCGGTTACGCGCAGAAGGTGTGAATGTAAGCAACAATCGTGTGGATATGACGCGCCATGGCTGGCGCCCAATGGAGCACAGCGGTTAGAGTGCGCGCTTTGTTTTCGAAAACTTGAGGCAGATGTTGGCCCATGCCCCGTAAAACCTGGCGCGCTGCGCTTGCTGCCTATGCCAGCCCGTCAACATTGGTACTTTTGCTACTCGGTTTCGCCGCCGGCCTACCCTACATGCTGGTGTTCTCGACCCTGTCGGTATGGTTGCGCGAAGCCGGCGTTGCCCGTGAAACCATCGGTTATGCCAGCCTGATTGGCTTGGCCTACGCCTTCAAGTGGGTCTGGTCACCGCTGCTCGACCAATGGCGCTTGCCGCTGCTTGGCGGCCTCGGGCGCCGGCGTTCGTGGCTGCTGTTGTCGCAAGCACTGGTGGTGATCGGGCTGGTCGGCATGAGCCTGTGCGACCCGCAACAGCATCTCTCCTGGCTGATCGCCATGGCCGTACTGGTGGCCTTCGCCTCGGCTACCCAGGACATCGCTGTCGACGCCTACCGCCTGGAAATCGCTGATGACCAGCGCCAGGCCGCGCTCGCAGCCAGTTACATGGCCGGCTACCGGGTGGCTGCCTTGCTCGCCACGGCCGGTGCCCTGTTCTTCGCCGAGTGGTTCGGCTCTACCGGCTTCAGCTACCTGCACAAGGCCTGGGCCGGCACGTACGTGATGTTCGGGGTGATGATGCTGCCCGCCCTGTTCACCACGTTGGTCATGCGCGAACCATCAGTGCCCATGCGCACCCAGCTATCGGCAGCGCGCTACGGGCTGGTGCACCAGATGGCCTCGGTGTTCGTGCTGATCATCCTGCTGGTCTCGGTACCGGCCAGCTTCACCCAGATGTTCAATACCGGTTGGTCCAGCGTGATCTCCGGTGATGCCACGCCGCTCGACCTGCTGCTGGAAGACCGCGCCTTCCTGCGCCTGATCCTCTACGTGCTGCTGTCCTGGGCCTGCCTGTCGAGCCTCGGCCGTCGCGGCCTGGCCCCCGTGCTGACCCCGATCAACGACTTCATCACCCGCTACCGCTGGCAGGCTCTGCTGCTGCTGGGCCTGATCGCCACCTATCGCATGTCGGACACGGTGATGGGGGTGATGGCCAACGTGTTCTATATCGACATGGGCTTCACCAAGGACCAGATTGCCAGCGTCAGCAAGATCTTCGGCCTGGTCATGACCCTGGTCGGCGCCGGGGTTGGCGGCCTGCTGATCGTACGCTTCGGCATCATGCCCATCCTGTTCATCGGCGGCGTAGCCTCTGCCGGCACCAACATCCTGTTCCTGATGCTGGCTGACATGGGGCCGAACCTGGAAATGCTGGTGGTGACCATCTCACTGGACAACTTCAGCTCCGGCATGGCTACCTCGGCCTTTGTCGCCTACCTGTCAAGCCTGACCAACCTGAAGTTCTCGGCGACCCAGTACGCGCTGCTCAGTTCGATCATGCTGCTGTTGCCGCGGCTGATTGGCGGGTATTCGGGCGTTATTGTGGAGAAGTTCGGCTACCACGACTTCTTCCTGATCACGGCGCTGCTGGGGGTGCCTACGCTGATCCTGATCGCCCTGCAGTGGCATCAGGAAGCCGGGCGGGGGACGCCGGTGGCGGACGACCACTCGGTGGCTGAGCGGCCCTGAAGCTTTGTATTGCCTGTGCTGGCCTCTTCGCGGGTAAACCCGCTCCTACAAAGCGGCGCGGCCCTGTGTAGGAGCGGGTTTACCCGCGAAGAGGCCGGCCCCGGCAATACCGATTATCGAGCTACAGCCCCTTCCCCAGGCCGCCCACCCACCACAAACCACAGCGGCCACAGCGCCAACGCCCCCGCCACCCCCGCCGCCAGGGCAAAATGCAGCAAGCTGGCACCGGCGCCAATCATCGCCAGCAGCGCTCCGCCAAACCCCAGCAAGGCAATCGTGATCATCCCCAGCATGGCCGAAACCAGCCCCTTGCTCTGTTCGCTGGAGAACAGCGTCATGCGGTACAGCACTGCATTGGCCACGCCCAACCCCAGCGCGTACAGCGACATGCCGGCCACCACACTGGTCACGCTCGGCCAGTACCAGGTCGCCAGCACCATCAGGCACAGGCCAGCCAGGTATGGCCAGAGCGCGCCACGCACCAGGGCTGGCAGCGGGTAGCGATCGGCAATACGGTTGATGATCAGGTTACCGAGGATCAGCCCGCAAAAAACCGGCAACTGCCACAAGGCATACTCCAGGGTACTCAACCCCTCATCGTGAATCAGCAGCACCGGCGACAGGCCAATCCAGCCAATCAGCGGCAATCCGACCAACCCAAGGGCGGCGCTGCCTGCAACGAAGCGGCGGTTGCCCAGCAACTGGCCATAGCCCGCCAACAGTGGCAGCAGGTGAATCGGCGTGAACGCCAGCCGCGAGCCGTCACGGCGCTCCACGCCCAGGGTTTCCGGCATCAACCGGTACAGCAGCAGCCAGGTCAGCACCGCGCCGATGGCGAATGCCACGAACAGCCAGCGCCAGTCCAGCCATTGCAGCAGCAAGGTGCCCACCAGCGGCCCGAGCAGGGGCGACAGCAAGGCGATGTTGGCCAGCAGGGCCATCATGCGTACAGCATCAGCCTCGCTGAAAGCCTCGTTCAGGGCTGGGTAGCTGACGGTGACCACAAAGCCCAGGCCAATGCCCTGCAACAGACGCAACAGGTTGAACAGGCCGATGTCCTGGACCCAGAAGGTAGCCAGGCAGGCCAGGCCAAAGAATGCACAACCGACCAGCAGCAGCGGGCGCCGTCCATAACGGTCGGCCAACGGGCCGATCAGCCATTGCAGTACCACGCCCCCCAGCAGGTACAGGTTGAGGGCATGGGGTATGTATTCGGGGCTGGCGTCGAGGTCGCTGACCACGACCGGCATGGCCGGCATGACCGCGTCGCTGGCCAGGTAGGTCAGCAGTTCGAACAAGGCCAGGGTCAGGCCGAACAGCAAGGCACGCAGAGGGGTGATATACAGCAGTGGTTTCATGATGGCGTATCGGGTGTGGCGGGCGGGGTCACGCTATATGCCAGAAATGGCTGGAAATTGCTGTGAGCAAGTGTAATCAGGGTCGGAAAAAGCTGGGGCCGCTTTGCGCCCCGGCTTGAACGCGGCATTACTGCGTTGCAGTCTCCTGCACCACGCGAATAACCCGCTGCGGAAACGGAATGTCGATCCCTTCGGCCTTCAACCGGTCACGCGCATACTCGTTGAGCATGAACATCACGTCCCAGTAATCGGAGGTCTTGGTCCACAAGCGCAGCGATACGGTGATCGAGCTGTCGCCCAGCGTCGACACGACCGCCTGCGGTGCCGGGTCTTGCAGAACACGCGGGTCCTTTGCCAGTTCCAGCAACACATTGCGGGCCTTCTGCAGGTCGGCCTCGTAGTCAACGCCCACATCGAACACCACCTTGCGCGTCGGCTGGCGGTTGGTGTTGGTAATGATGCCGTTGGACAGGCTGCCATTGGGCATGATGACCGTCTTGTTGTCACCGGTGCGCAGCACGGTGTGGAAGATCTGGATACTGTCGACGGTGCCGGCAACGCCCTGCGCCTCGATCCAGTCACCGATACGGAACGGGCGGAACATCAGAATCAGCACACCACCGGCGAAGTTCGCCAGGCTGCCCTGCAAGGCAAGGCCGATGGCCAGGCCTGCGGCACCGATGGCGGCGACGAACGAGGTGGTCTCGATGCCGATCATCGAGGCCACGCTGACCAACAGCAGCACCTTCAGCACGATGTTCGCCAGGGTGCTGATGAAGCCCTGCAGCGCCAGGTCGGCGTTGCGCAGGCCCACCAGCTTACCGAGGCGGGCGCTGACCTTGTTGATGATCCACCAGCCGACCGCCAGGGTCAGCAGTGCCAGCAGCACACGGCTGCCGTATTCCATGATCAAGGGAATCCACGTCTGGGATTGGCGGACGAGCTGATCGACTTCAGCGTTCAAATCCATATTCATCTCCTGATGCCGAGCGGCAAGTACACGGTTGAACAGGCCGCGCGTGTTATTACGCAACCCCGGCCCCCATGGACATCATTTGGCCATCGGGGTTCCGGGCCACCCCCGCATCAGTCGCGGAAGTTGTTGAACTGCAGCGGCATGTCGAATTCCTTGGTGCGCAGCAGGGCAATGGCTTCCTGCAGATCGTCACGTTTCTTGCCGGTTACCCGTACCTGCTCACCCTGGATGGCGGCCTGTACTTTCAGCTTGCCATCCTTGATGGTGGCAACGATCTTTTTGGCCAGGTCCTTGTCGATGCCTTCGCGGAACTTGGCTTCCTGTTTCTTTTCCTTGCCGGAGGCGTAGGGGTCCTTGGTTTCCAGGCACTTCACGTCGATCTTGCGCTTGACCAATGCCAGGCGCAGGATCTCCAGCATCGCCTCGAGCTGGAACTCTTCCTCGGCGGTGAGCATCACGGTCTGCTCTTTGTCCTTGAACTCGAAGGTGCCTTTGCCCTTGAGGTCGTAGCGGCGGTCCAGTTCCTTGATGGCGTTGTCGACCGCGTTCTGCACTTCGTGCTTGTCCAGTTCCGATACCACGTCGAACGAAGGCATGGTTGTTCTCCCAAAATAAAAGCGCGCTCAGGCTGAAGATGGAGCGCGCTGGGTTTGAAGGTTAAAATGCGGGCTCATTATAACGGGTTGCGAAACGCATATGAGCAGCACCTGGCATATTCTCGGCGCCGGTAGCCTTGGCAGTCTGTGGGCCTGCCGGCTGGCACGCGCAGGCAAGGCTGTGCGCCTGATCCTGCGTGACGGGCAACGGCTGCAGGCCTATCAGCAGGCCGGTGGCCTGACCCTGGTCGAGCAGGACCAAACCCGGCGCTACGCCATACCGGCCGAAACGGCACAAGCGCAAGGCCCGATCCACCGGCTGCTGGTGGCCTGCAAGGCCTATGACGCTGCCCCGGCGATTGCCGGTGTAGCGCCACGGCTGGCCGAGAGCGCCGAAGTGCTGCTGTTGCAGAATGGCCTGGGCAGCCAGGATGAAGTCGCCGACCTGGTGCCTCACGCTCGCTGCATCTTCGCCTCCAGCACCGAAGGCGCCTTCCGCGAGGGGGACTGGCAGGTGCGTTTTGCCGGCCATGGCTTCAACTGGCTGGGCGACCCACGTAACCCCATGATCCCCGCCTGGTTCGATGACCTGCACGAGGCCGGTATCCCCGCAGAATGGACAGTAGACATACTGACCCGCCTGTGGCGCAAGCTGGCGCTCAATTGCGCCATCAACCCGCTGACCGTGCTTCATGATTGCCAGAATGGCGGGCTGCTGGGGCACCTGGGTGAAGTGCAGGCCCTGTGCGTCGAGCTGGCCCGCCTGCTGCGCCGTTGCGGCCAGCCGCAAGCAGCCGAGGGGCTGGAGGAAGAAGTGCAGCGGGTAATCCTCGCCACCGCAGCCAACTACTCTTCCATGTACCAGGACGTGCATGCAGGACGGCGCACCGAGTTGCACTACCTGCTCGGCCATGCTTGCCGCGCTGCGGGCCGTCATGGCCTGCAACTGCCGCAGCTGGAACACCTGCTGCAGCGCTTGGTCGAAAACCTGCGCGCGCGTGGTTTGCCCTGCGACTGACGCGGCCCTTCAACCGGATACGGACATTGCCTTGCCCATGACCTTGCGCCAACGCCTGGAAAACCTCCCGGTCGGGCAGAAGCTGCTGGCGGCCCTGCTGGTATTGCTGGTGACCATCTTGCTGATGGCCAACCTCACCTTCATCAGCGCCGCCTACTGGATCACCCAGGAAAGCATGGCGCCCCAGGCCATGCAGACCATCGGCCGGCTGGTGGCCAATCCTCAGCTTGCAGCCCGCGCCGGCGACACCCCGGAAACGGCCCGTGCCCTGCTCAAGGAACTGGAAAGTTACACACCGCTACGCGCCGCCGCGGTCTACGGTGGCGATGGCCGAATGCTGGCGCAGTTGCAGCATGGCGAGCCGCTGGCCCTGCCCAAGCGTTTTCGCAACATCGACGGCTGGCGCCTGATGGAGTTTCGCAGCACTCAGTTGATCCGCATCCCCCGCGATGCCAACCCACCGGCACATTTGCTGTTGGTAGCCAGCAGCGAACTGCCCACGGCCTTCTACACCGGCACACTCAGTGCCAGCCTGGGCATCCTGGTGTTCAGTGTCCTGCTATGGATCGTCATCGCCCGGCAGATCAAACGCCTGATCACCCAGCCGATCAACCAGCTTGAGGAGCTCAGCCGCCAGGTTACCCGCGAAGAGAGCTACGCCTTGCGCGCCCAGCGCGGCAACGACGATGAAATCGGCAGCCTGGCCGAGGCCTTCAACACCATGCTGTCGCGCATCGAGGCCCGCGAGCAGCAGCTCAAGAGCGCCCGCGACGAGTTCCAGAGTGCCTACGACCAGGCTCAGGGCCTTGCCGAAGAAACCCGCCACACCAACCGCAAGCTGGAACTGGAAGTACAGGTACGCAGCAAGATCGAGAAAAAGCTCACCGGTTTCCAGAACTATCTCAACAGCATCATCGACTCGATGCCCTCGGCACTGATCGCCCTCGACGAACAGCTTTACGTGACCCAATGGAACCACGAAGCCACGGTGCTTTCCGGCACGCCACTGGACGAGGCACTTAACCAGCCGGTGTTCATTGCGTTCGAGCCGTTGAAGCCGTTCCTCCCGCAACTGAAGGAAACCGTGGAAAAACATCGAGTGGCGAAGATCGAGCGGGTAACCTGGCCCAAGGGCGACGACCTGCGCCACTACGCCCTGACCTTCTACCCACTGACCGGCGGCGGCGGGCGCGGCGTGGTCATTCGTATCGACGACATCACCCAGCGTCTGTCATTGGAAGAAATGATGGTGCAATCGGAGAAAATGCTCTCGGTCGGTGGTCTGGCTGCCGGCATGGCGCACGAAATCAACAACCCGCTGGGCGCTATCCTGCACAACGTGCAGAACATTCGCCGACGCCTGTCGTCCGACCTGCCGCGCAACCAGGAACAGGCCGAAGAGCTGGGCATCGACCTGGCCACGATCAACCGCTACCTGGACAGCCGCGAGGTGCCGCAACTGCTCGACGGCATTCAGCAGGCCGGCGCCCGGGCGGCGAAGATCGTCACCCACATGCTCAGCTTCAGCCGCCGCAGCAACCGCCAGCTGGTGCCATGCGAGCTGCCGGCACTGATCGATCAGGCGCTTGAAATTGCCGGC
Source organism: Pseudomonas alloputida (assembly GCF_021283545.2). Lineage (NCBI taxonomy): Bacteria > Pseudomonadati > Pseudomonadota > Gammaproteobacteria > Pseudomonadales > Pseudomonadaceae > Pseudomonas > Pseudomonas alloputida. The sequence continues at coordinate 5,302,402 of NZ_CP128540.1, forward strand.
AATGACTTCGATCTGGCCATCGGCTTCGACTTCAAGGGGCAAGCCATCGTGCGCCAGTTCGACCCCGACCTGGGGCCGGTGCCATGTACCGCCAACGAGCTGGAACAAGTACTGCTCAACTTGCTGAAGAACGCAGCCCAGGCCATCCACCAACGCCCGCAACCCAGCGAGCCCGGACGCATCACACTGCGCACCCGGCTAAACCCGCCATGGGCGGAAATCCAGGTCGAAGACAACGGCGTCGGCATGCCCGAGGCAGTGCGCAAGCGCACCTTCGAGCCGTTCTTCACCACCAAGGAAATCGGCCAGGGTACCGGGCTGGGCCTGTCGGTCTCCTACTTCATCATCACCAACAACCACAAGGGGCAGATGGAAGTGCAATCCACGCCAGGCCAAGGCACCTGCTTTACCCTACGCCTGCCCCTCACCCAGCCGGCAGCGGCGGTGCCGGCCAGAACGGAGCAATGACATGGGCTACCGCCTTTCGAAGATCTATACCCGCACCGGCGACAAAGGCGAAACCGGCCTGGGCGACGGCCGTCGAGTGCCCAAGGACCACCCGCGGATCGAAGCGATTGGCGAGGTGGACAGCCTGAACAGCCAGTTGGGGTTGCTGCTGGCGGGGCTCGCCGAGCATGGGCTGAATGAAGTGACCACAGTGCTGGCGCCGTGTCAGCACCGCTTGTTCGACCTGGGTGGTGAGCTGGCGATGCCCAGTTACCAGGCGTTGAACCTGGCAGAAGTGGAACGCCTGGAGGCGGCCATCGATGTGTGGAACGAAGAGCTGGGGCCGCTGAAGAACTTCATTCTGCCCAGTGGTTCGGCGCTGGTGGCGCAGGCGCATGTGTGCCGCAGTCTGGCGCGCAGTGCAGAGCGCCGGTGTCAGCAGTTGAATGCCATGGAGCCACTGGAAGGCGTTGGTCTGGCGTATATCAACCGGCTTTCCGACCTGCTCTTTGTGGCAGCACGGATCATCGGGCGGCGGCAAGGCATTGCAGAAGTGTTGTGGCAGCCCGCCCCCAAACCTGAAGGCTGATACTAAAGGGGGCTGCTTTGCAGCCCCTTGACTCAAACCTCGGGCCAGAACGCCCGGATCCCGGCTACACCCTGTGCCCCGGCTTCCCAGGCCTGCTCGCGCTCACTCGGCCCTACCCCACCCAGCAGGTAAACCGGCTTGTTGAACCCGGCAGTCAACCGCTGCGCCTCATCCCATCCCAACGGCACCGCCTCTGGGTGAGTCTGGGTCGCCTGCACTGGCGACAGGGTGACAAAGTCCACGCCCATCTGCTCAGCCAGCGCCAGCTCTTCGGCACTGTGGCAGGATGCCGCCAACCAGCGCTCCTTGGGGAACGGTCGGCCCCTGGCGGCGTACTTGCGCAGCTGCGCGGCCGTCAGGTGCCAACCGGCCGCCGGGAAATCACCCAGCCATTCCAGTGGCCCTTTCAGCATCAGCTGCGCCTTGCCCGCACACAGCCCGACCGCATCCACCGCCACGTCGCGGTACTTGGGGTCGTACATGTCCGGGGCACGCAACTGGATCAGGCGAATGCCATTGGCCACCGCCTTCTGGATGCCCTTGAGCAGCTGCGGCACCTCCAACCCATCCGGGGTGATCAGGTACTGGTCCGGCAGGCGCGCAGCGGCGACGATCGGTTTGTTGGCCTCGGGGAATTCGTACTGCGGCAAATCGCGCGGGGCAACCCATTCCAGCGGCTGGCCTTCGGCACCATGGGGTTCGCCAGTGAACGCTTCGACCTCGCGCACGTCCAGCAGCACCTGCTTGTCCGGGTAGTCATGGCTGACCTTGATCAGCGCACGCGACCGGCTTACCTCGATGCCCAGCTCCTCGCGCAGCTCGCGGGCAAGCGCTGCTTCGACGCTTTCGCCTTCTTCCACCTTGCCACCGGGGAACTCCCACAAGCCGCCCTGGTGCTGGGTATCGGCACGGCGTGCGATCAGAATACGGCCATCAGCACCGCGAATGACGGCCGCTACTACATGAATCCGTTTCACGCTTTACGCTCCTCCAGGCCTGCCTGTTGCCATGCCTGGAAGGCTGGCCACTGATAAATGGTCTCGATGTAGGCTGCCGCCTCAGCGGGGACTTCTACGCGGTAGGTGCGCAGGCGCACCGCCACCGGGGCAAAGAAGGCATCGGCCAGGCTTGGCTTGCCGAACAGGAACGGGCCGCTGTCCTTGGCCACCACGCGGCATTCGGACCACAGCGCGACGATACGGTCGATATCGACCTGCACGTCCAGCGGCACAGTGTCCAGCGCCTGGTCACGCGACAGGTCGAACGGCATGGCACCGCGCAGGGCGAAGAAACCGCTGTGCATCTGCGCGCAAGCCGAACGGGCCTGGGCGCGGGCGGCTGCGTCGGCAGGCCACAGCTGGGCGTCGGGGTGCTGTTCGTTGAGGTATTCGGCGATGGCCAGGGAATCGGCGATCACACCGTGCTCGGTCTTGAGCAGCGGCACCTTGCCGGTGGAGGAGAAAGCGAGGATGCGCTGGCGGGTATCAGGCTGGTTCAGCTTGATCAGAGTTTCTTCGTAGGGCACGCCAGCCAGCTCGAGGGCCAGGGCGCCACGCAGCGACCAGGAGGAGTACAGCTTGTCGCCGATGATCAGGTGATAGCTCATGGTTCGGCTCCATCAGGTTTGTCTTGCAAAACCCGCAGGCCGCTGCGCGGCCTTTCGCGGGCAAGCCCGCTCCTACAGGGACCGCACCGCTCCTGCAGGCATTGCAACACCTGTGGGAGCGGGCGTGCCCGCGAAGAGGCCTTCGGATCAGTAGATCAGGTACGGTACTCGGCGTTGATCTTCACGTACTCGTGGGACAGGTCAGTCGTCCAGATGGTTTCGCTGCACTGGCCACGGCCCAGTTCGATTCGGATGGTGATCTCTTCCTGGGCCATCACTGCCGAACCCTGCGCTTCGGTATAGCTCGGGCTGCGGCCGCCTTTGCTCGCGATGCAAACGCTGTCCAGGTAAACATCGATCAGGCTCACATCCAGCTCCGGTACACCGGCACGGCCTACGGCGGCGAGGATGCGGCCCCAGTTCGGGTCGGAAGCGAACAGCGCGGTCTTGATCAGCGGCGAGTGGGCCACGGCGTAGCCGACGTCCAGGCACTCCTGGTGGTTGCCACCACCGTTGACCTGCACGGTCACGAACTTGGTCGCACCTTCGCCGTCACGGACGATGGCCTGGGCCACTTCCATGCACACTTCGAACACGGCCTTTTTCAGCGCTTCGAAAAGCGCGCCGCTGGCTTCGGTCACTTCCGGCAGGTCGGCCTTGCCGGTAGCGATCAGCATGCAGCAATCGTTGGTCGAAGTGTCACCATCGATCGTGATGCGGTTGAACGACTTGTTGGCGCCGTCCAGCATCAGGTCCTTGAGTACCTTTGGCGCCACCTTGGCGTCGGTGGCGATGTAGCCCAGCATGGTCGCCATGTTCGGGCGGATCATGCCTGCACCCTTGCTGATACCGGTAACGGTGACGGTCACGCCATCGTGCTGGAACTGGCGGCTGGCCCCTTTGGGCAGGGTGTCGGTGGTCATGATGCCGGTAGCGGCCTCAGCCCAGTTGTTTTCCGACAGGTTGTCGAGGGCGGCCTGCAGCGCGCCTTCGATCTTTTCGACCGGCAGCGGCTCGCCAATCACGCCGGTGGAGAACGGCAGTACCGACTCGGCCGGTACGCCAGCCAGTTCGGCCAGCTTGGCGCAGGTGCGCTCGGCGGCGGCCAGGCCTGGCGCGCCGGTGCCGGCGTTGGCGTTACCCGTGTTGGTCAGCAGGTAGCGCACGGTGCCCTGTACACGCTGTTTGGACAGGATCACCGGCGCCGCGCAGAAGGCGTTGAGGGTGAACACGCCAGCCACGCTGGAGCCTTCGGCACAGCGCATGACCACCACATCCTTGCGCCCCGGGCGCTTGATACCGGCAGAAGCGATACCGAGTTCAAAACCCGGAACCGGGTGCAGGGTGGGCAAAGGACCAAGACCAACAGCCATTAGAGCGCTCCTAGAAAAAACGATGATGTCGAAAAAGGGGCCGCTTCGCACCCCATCGCGACACAAGGCCGCCCCCACAAGGATCGCGCCCGTTCATGGACGAGCGCGGTACCTGTGGGAGCGGCCTTGTGTTGCGAAAGGGCCGCAAAGCGACCCCAGGCTTGTACAACGTAAGGTTCAGATCACTCGATCTGACCGTGGCAATGCTTGAACTTCTTGCCCGAACCACACCAGCACGGCTCGTTGCGGCCCAGCTTCTGGTCATTGCGTACTGGCGCCGAGGCTACCGCTACTTCGGCACCCTCCTCGCTCAGTTGCTCGCTTCCCAGGCCCGGTGCAGCGGCGTGCTGGAACTGCATGCGACTCGCCAGCTCTTCGGCCTCGCGGCGCAGGCGAGCTTCTTCTTCGGCCGGGTCTTCGCGGCGAACCTGTACGTGCGACAGCACACGGATGGTGTCGCGCTTGATCGACTCCAACAGCTCCTGGAACAGGCTGAACGACTCGCGCTTGTACTCCTGCTTCGGGTTCTTCTGCGCATAACCACGCAGGTGAATACCGTGACGCAGGTGGTCCATGGTCGACAGGTGGTCTTTCCACAGGTCGTCCAGTACGCGCAACAGAATCTGCTTCTCGAAGGTTCGCAAGGCCTCGAGACCGGCCTGGTCTTCCTTCTCGGTGTAGGCCGTGGTGATCTCGCTCAGCAGCTTCTCGCGCAGGGTCTCTTCGTAGAGGTGATCGTCCTCGTCGAGCCATTGCCGGATTGGCAACTTGATGGCGAAATCGCTGGCCAGCGAAGCCTCCAGGCCGGCTACGTCCCACTGCTCTGGCAGCGACTGCGGCGGAATGTGCTGGCTGATGGTAGCGTCCAGTACTTCCTTGCGGAATTCGACGATGGTGTCGCCAATGTTCTCGGCGGCCAGCAGGCTGTTGCGCATGTGGTAGATCACCTTGCGCTGCTCGTTGGCGACGTCGTCATATTCGAGCAATTGCTTACGAATGTCGAAGTTGCGGCCTTCGACCTTGCGCTGGGCTTTCTCGATAGCGTTGGTGACCATGCGGTGCTCGATGGCCTCGCCCGACTGCATGCCCAGTGCCTTCATGAAGTTCTTCACCCGGTCAGAGGCGAAGATGCGCATCAGGCTGTCTTCCAGCGACAGGTAGAAGCGGCTGGAACCCGGGTCGCCCTGACGACCGGAGCGGCCGCGCAGCTGGTTGTCGATACGGCGCGATTCGTGGCGCTCGGAAGCGATTACATGCAGGCCACCCGTCTCGATCACTTGCTGGTGACGCTTCTGCCAATCGGCCTTGATCTGGGCGATCTGCTCGGCTGTCGGGTTTTCCAGGGCTGCCACTTCGGCTTCCCAGTTACCGCCAAGCAGGATGTCGGTACCACGGCCAGCCATGTTGGTGGCGATGGTCAGTGCACCTGGCGCGCCTGCTTGCGCGATGATCTCGGCTTCCTTCTCGTGATACTTGGCGTTGAGCACCTTGTGGTCGATCCCTTCCTTTTTCAGGAGGTTGGACATGTGCTCGGAAGTTTCAATGGTCGCGGTACCTACCAGCACCGGCCGGCCCAGCTTCATGCTTTCCTTGATGTCGGCGATGATCGCGGCGTATTTCTCGTCAGCGGTCAGGTACACCAGGTCGTTGTAGTCCTTACGCGCCAGTGGCTTGTTCGGCGGAATGACCATCACGTTCAGGCCGTAGATCGACTGGAACTCGAATGCTTCGGTGTCGGCGGTACCGGTCATGCCGGACAGCTTGGTGTACAGGCGGAAGTAGTTCTGGAAGGTGGTCGAAGCCAGGGTCTGGCTCTCGGCCTGGATGTTCAGGTTCTCTTTGGCTTCGATGGCCTGGTGCAGGCCCTCGGACAGGCGACGGCCCGGCATGGTACGGCCGGTGTGTTCGTCGATCAGCAGAACCTGGCCGTCCTGGACGATGTACTCGACGTTGCGGTGGAACAGCTTGTGTGCACGAAGACCGGCGTAGACGTGTGTCAGCAAGCCCAGGTTGTGCGCGGAGTACAGGCTCTCGCCTTCAGCCAGCAGGCCCGCCTGGGCCAGCATCTCTTCGATGAACTGGTGACCGGCTTCGTTCAGCTCCACCTGGCGACTCTTCTCGTCGATGGTGAAGTGGCCTTCCTGGGTGACCTGGCCTTCGACCTCTTCGATGTGCTGGGTGAGGCGCGGGATCAGGCGGTTGATCTCGATGTACAGCTTGGAGCTGTCCTCGGCCTGACCGGAAATGATCAGCGGGGTACGCGCTTCGTCGATGAGGATGGAGTCGACTTCGTCGATCACGGCGAAGTTAAGTTCACGCTGGAACTTCTCGTCCTGGCTGAACGCCATGTTGTCGCGCAGGTAGTCGAACCCGAATTCGTTGTTGGTGCCGTAGGTGATGTCGGCTGCATAGGCGGCGCGCTTTTCTTCCGGCGGCTGGAAGGCCGAGACGATACCGACCGACAGACCGAGGAACTCGTACAGCGGGCGCATCCAGTTGGCGTCACGGCGCGCCAGGTAGTCGTTGACGGTGACCACATGCACGCCCTTGCCGGACAATGCGTTGAGGTAGACGGCCAAGGTACCGACCAAGGTCTTGCCTTCACCGGTGCGCATTTCTGCGATCATACCCTCGTGCAGGGTCATGCCGCCAATCAGCTGCACATCGAAATGGCGCATGCCCATTACGCGCTTGCCGGCCTCGCGGGCCACGGCGAAGGCTTCGGGCAGCAACTGGTCCAGTGTCTCGCCTTTGGCCAGGCGTTCCTTGAACTCTGCAGTCTTGCCCCGCAGTTGCTCGTCGGAGAGGGCCACCATCTTCTCTTCGAAGGCATTGACGATACTCACCGTCTTGAGCATGCGTTTGACTTCACGCTCGTTCTTGCTTCCAAAAAGTTTTTTTAACAAAGGCGCAAACATATCGGCAGGATCTTCCACACTTAGGGATGGAGGGCGGCCCCATGAGTCGCCCGTGCAGCCCATAGGCCGCATGCGAACGAGCATTCTACCCGGAAACGATGGTGAGGAAAGTGGTGGATTTCCACGATGCTGATACAGCGTTTTGGCAGGGGCCTGTTTTAGATAGGGGCATTTTCACTGAGTTCAAGGCTTGGCAACATGAAAGCTATCGAGAACCAGTCTTGTCTTTGGCTGCCTGTGCCGGCCTCTTCGCGGGTGAACCCGCTCCTACAAGATACCGATAACCCTGGCAGGAGCGGGTTCCCCCGCGAAGAGGCCGGCACAGGCAACGGAGATGTTAGACTGTGCCCACGTCACTTCACGCGTACCCCCATGGCCTACAAACCCTCCCCCGCCCAGCCACCTTCCGCCCTGCTGCGCCAGGTGCGCCCGCTGCGCCTGCTGCTGAACCAGGCCGAGCGCCTGGAGCACTTGCAGCGCCTGCTGGAAAGCCAGTTGCAACCGGCTGCCCGCGAGCACTGCCATGTGGCGTCCTGGCGCGATGGTACTTTGTTGCTGGTGGTTACCGACGGCCATTGGGCAACCCGCCTGCGCTACCAGCAGAAGCGCTTGTTGGCGGCCCTGCAGGCCATGGAAGCATTCGGCAACCTCAGGCGCATCCTGTACAAGGTACAGCCGCCGCTGGTACCGGCCAAGCGTGGCGGGCATGCGGCCGAGCTTTCGAACAGCGCGGCCGAGAGCCTGCGCGACACCGCCGAGGGCATTACCGACCCCAAACTGCGTGCCGCACTGGAACGGTTGGCGGCCCACGCCCAGGGCAAGCCATAAAAAAGGCCACCCGAAGGTGGCCTTAATGAACTAGAGAGTGTTCGAACTTACACGGCCGCAACAGGGCGCATGTACGAGATCGGTGCCGTGCTGGCATCTTCGAAAGTGACCACTTCCCAGGCATCGGTTTCAGCAATCAGCTTGCGCAACAGCTGGTTGTTCAGCGCGTGGCCGGACTTGAAGCCCTTGAACTCGCCGATCAGGCTGTTGCCTAGCAGGTACAGATCGCCGATGGCGTCGAGGATCTTGTGCTTGACGAATTCGTCTTCGTAACGAAGGCCGTCTTCGTTGAGCACGCCGTCCTCATCGACCACGATGGCGTTCTCGACACTGCCACCCAACGCAAGGTTGTGCTTGCGCAGGTACTCGATGTCACGCATGAAGCCAAAAGTACGCGCGCGGCTGACTTCCTTCACGAACGACGTGCTGGAAAAGTCGACGCTGGCGCTCTGGGTCCGGTTGCGAAGCACCGGGTGATCGAAATCGATCTCGAAGCTCACCTTGAAACCTTCGAAAGGCAGGAACGTGGCGCGCTTGTCGCCCTCTTCCACGGTTACCTCACGCAGGATGCGGATGAACTTCTTGGCTGCGTCCTGTTCTTCCAGGCCGGCAGACTGAATCAGGAATACAAAAGGACCGGCGCTGCCATCCATGATCGGCACTTCCGAGGCGGAGAGCTCGACGTAGGCGTTATCGATGCCCAGACCCGCCATGGCGGAGAGCAGGTGCTCGACCGTATCGACCTTGACGTCACCGTTGACCAGCGTCGTCGACATGGTTGTCTCGCCGACGTTGGCCGCACGCGCAGGGATCTCGACCACAGGGTCGAGGTCGGCGCGGCGGAAGACGATGCCGGTGTCAACAGGTGCAGGCTTGAGGGTCAGGTAAACCTTCTCCCCGGAGTGCAGACCGACACCTGTGGCACGGATGGTATTCTTCAGGGTGCGTTGTTTAATCATGGCATTGGCCGCTTCAGCGCAAATTGCGAACAGGTATCAACAAAGGCTGGGGATGATAACAGACCCAACCTTTGATGAATACCAATCACCTTTATACCCCTGATAAATTCCATTAATCAGCCTGACGACGCAGGAATGCCGGGATATCGAGGTAGTCCAGGTCATCCTGAGGGTTCAGTTTAGCGGCTGCGGCAGCACCTGCATGCGCCTGGTTGCGCATGACGGTCGGGCGCTCCAGGTCACGGTAGTTGACCGCTGGCTGCTCCTGGCGCACCGGCGCAGGATTGGACGCTTCGTACGCCTGCTGGGCAGTCTGCAGGGTATTGTCGACCACCTTCACAGGCTTCTCGATGCGTGCGCCCAGACCAGTGGCCACAACGGTCACGTGCAGTTCGTCGCGCATGTCCGGGTCGATCACGGTGCCGACCTTGACCATCGCGTGGTCGGAGGCGAAGGCTTCGATGATGCTACCCACGTCGGAGTACTCACCCAGCGACAGGTCCGGGCCTGCGGTGATGTTCACCAGGATACCGCGGGCGCCCTGCAGGTTGACGTCTTCCAGCAGCGGGTTACGGATAGCTGCCTCGGTGGCTTCACGCGCACGGTTCGGGCCGCTGGCGCAGCCAGTACCCATCATGGCCATGCCCATTTCACCCATCACGGTGCGCACGTCGGCGAAGTCGACGTTGATCATGCCTGGGCGCTTGATGATGTCGGAGATACCGCGTACGGCACCGGCCAGTACATCGTCAGCCTTGGCGAAGGCGGACAGCAGGCTGGCATCCTTGCCCAGGATGGTCAGCAGCTTCTCGTTGGGGATGGTGATCAACGAGTCGACGCTTTCAGCCAGCATGCGGATGCCTTCATCGGCGATCTGCATGCGCTTGCGGCCTTCGAACGGGAACGGACGGGTCACCACTGCAACGGTGAGGATACCCATTTCCTTGGCCACTTCGGCAATGATTGGCGCTGCACCGGTACCGGTACCGCCACCCATGCCGGTGGTGATGAACACCATGTTGGTGCCCTGCAGCACTTCGGCAATGCGCTCACGGTCTTCCAGCGCGGCCTGACGGCCGACTTCCGGATTGGCACCGGCACCCAGGCCCTTGGTCACACCCGTGCCCAATTGCAGGATGGTGCGCGCGCCAATGTTTTTCAGCGCCTGGGCATCGGTGTTGGCGCAGATGAATTCCACGCCTTCGATGCTGCTCTTGACCATGTGATTGACGGCGTTGCCGCCACCACCACCAACGCCGATCACTTTAATGACCGGACTTTGCGGGACGTTGTCTACGAGCTCGAACATTTTCCCTCTCCTTACAGTTCTCTAGTTGTTGCGCCTACCACTACTGCTTTGAAACTTAGAAGTTGCCCTGGACCCACTTCTTGAAGCGTTCAAGCACTGGGGCCTTCGGTTCATCGCCATAGCTGTTGCTGCTGCTGTTGCTGTTACCGGTCAGGGCCAAGTCCTCGGACTGCTTCAGCAGGCCGTAGGTGAGCAAGCCCACACCAGTGGAATAGATCGGGTTGCGCACCACGTCGCTCAGCCCCCGAACGCTGTGCGGCACGCCCAGGCGTACCGGCATGTGGAAGATTTCCTCGGCCAGTTCGACGGCGCCTTCCATCTTCGCGGTGCCGCCGGTGAGGACGATGCCGGCGGGCACCAGGTCTTCGTAGCCACTGCGGCGCAGTTCGGCCTGGATAAGGGTGAAGAGCTCGTCGTAACGTGGCTCCACCACCTCGGCCAGGGCCTGGCGCGACAGCTCGCGCGGTGGGCGATCGCCCACGCTCGGCACCTTGATGGTCTCGCCAGCGCCAGCAAGTTTGGCCAGGGCACAGGCGTAGCGGATCTTGATTTCTTCGGCGTACTGGGTCGGGGTACGCAGGGCCATGGCGATGTCGTTGGTCACCTGGTCGCCAGCAATCGGGATGACCGCCGTGTGGCGGATGGCACCCTCGGTGAAGATGGCGATGTCGGTGGTGCCGCCACCGATGTCCACCAGGCACACGCCCAGCTCTTTTTCATCATCGGTCAGTACCGAGTAGGCCGAAGCCAGCTGCTCGAGGATGATGTCGTCGATTTCCAGGCCGCAGCGGCGCACACACTTCTCGATGTTCTGGGCGGCGTTGACTGCGCAAGTGACCACGTGAACCTTGGCTTCCAGGCGCACGCCAGACATGCCCAGCGGCTCGCGCACGCCTTCCTGGTTGTCGATCACGTAGTCCTGCGGCAAGGTGTGCAGCACGCGCTGGTCGGCCGGAATCGCCACGGCCTGGGCGGCGTCGAGTACGCGCTCCAGGTCGGCCAGGCTGACTTCGCGGTCACGGATGGCGACGATGCCGTGAGAGTTCAGGCTGCGGATGTGGTTACCGGCCACACCGACGAACGCCGAGTGGATACGGCAGCCGGCCATCAGCTGCGCCTCTTCCACGGCGCGCTGGATCGACTGCACGGTGGACTCGATGTTCACCACCACGCCTTTTTTCAGGCCACGGGACGGATGGGTACCGATCCCGACGATTTCCAGGGTGCCGTCTTCGCCCACTTCGCCCACCAGCGCCACCACCTTGGAGGTGCCAATGTCCAGCCCGACGATCATTTTGCCGCTATGCGCGTTTGCCATGGTCCTGCCTCTCTCTAATTCTTCGCAACGGCGGGTTGGGCCGTCGTCGGTGCAATCGGTTCCCGCCAACCAACGGCAAGTCCGTTGGAATAACGCAGATCAATGCGGGCGATAGTGGTGATCTGGTCTTTGAGTGTCTTGTCGTAAATGGCAATGAAACGGCGCATCTTCTCCACCAGATGATCGCGCCCCAGCAGCAACTCGATGCCTGGCCCGGCACTGCTCGCACCGGTGGTCAGGAACCAGCTGCCTCGCTCGCGCAGCTCCAGGCGAGCGATGGAAAAGCCCAAGGGGCGCAGCATCTGGCTCAATACCTGATACTGCTGCATGACTTGTTGCTGAGCACGCTGCGGCCCGGCCAGCTGCGGCAGGTGCTCATAGTTGGCCAGCTCGCGCGGGGTGAAAGCCTGACCCTGGTTGTTGAGCAGGGCTGCGTCCCCCCAGCGTGCCACCGGCAGCTGCTCTTCAAGGCGGATCACCACCTCGTCGGGCCACACCCGGCGCACTTCGGCGTGGGCGATCCACGGCATCTGCTCGAGCTCGGCGCGCATCGCCGGCAGGTCGACGCTGAAGAAGCTCGCCGCCACGTAGGGCGCGATACGCTGCTGCACCGATTGCTGACTGATGTAGCTGAGGTCGCCCTGCACATCGATCTTGCTGATCGGGCGGTCGGCGTACGGCATCAGGCGAACGGCGCCCTCGTAGGCACCAAAGCCGGCCGCCACCAGCAACACCGGCCACAGCAAGCGCTTCAGGCCGCCCAGGCTTGGCCGGGGCAGGCGCGCCGATACGGGCTCGTCGGCCACCAGCCGGCTGGCACCACGCGGCACCGGCTTGCTACGGCCGGTAACGGGTTGCTGCTGACGTATCATCGCGCCTTGCATGGTTATTAACCTCGCGTCGCCACGCTTTCGGCCAGGATTGCCAGCACCAGTTGCTGGAAGTCCAGGCCAGCCGCACGGGCCGCCATGGGCACCAGGCTATGATCTGTCATGCCTGGTGCGGTGTTGACTTCGAGCAGCCAGAACCGGCCCTGCTCGTCCTGCATCACGTCCAACCGCCCCCAGCCTTCGATGCCAATGGCATCGCAGGCGCGCGCGGTCAGGTCGATCAGTTCCTGTTCCTTGACGCTATCCAGCCCGCACGGGATGCGGTACTGGGTATCGTTGGCGATGTACTTGGCGTCATAGTCGTAGAACACGTGCGGCGTACCCAGGGCGATCGGCGGCAGCACCTGGCCGCGCAGTACCGCGATGGTGAACTCCGGGCCGTGGATCCACTGCTCCACCAGTACCTGGGAATCGTATTTGGCGGCGTCCTGCCAGGCGGCGACCAGTTCCTGGGTGCTGTTCACCTTGGCCATGCCGATACTAGAGCCTTCATGGGCGGGTTTGACGATAAGCGGGAAGCCCAGTTCCGTACTGGCCTGCAAACAATCGCTCTCGCTCGCCAGCACCGCGTGGCGTGGCGTGGGAATACCCAGGCTCTGCCACACCTGCTTGGTGCGCAGCTTGTCCATCGCCAGCGCCGAAGCCAGGATGCCGCTGCCGGTGTAGGGGATGCCCAGGCACTCCAGCAAACCTTGCATACTCCCGTCTTCACCGCCACGGCCGTGGAGGATGATGAAGGCGCGGTCAATCTTCTCGCTCTGCAGGCGTGCGAGCAGGTCGTCACCGACGTCGATGGCAACCACGTCGACGCCGGCAGTGCTCAGCGCATCGATCACTGCGGCGCCGGATTTCAGCGACACTTCACGCTCGGCGCTCTTGCCACCGTACAGCACGGCGACGCGACCGAACGCCTTGACGTCCAGGGTCGAGTGCAGCTTGTCGTAGGCGCTGGTCATTTCGACTTCTCCTGCTTGGCGCCTGCGAACAGCGGGCTTTTCATCAACTGAGGGGCCAGGCCGCCGACATCACCGGCACCCTGGCAGAGCAGGATGTCGCCAGCGCGCAGCAGTGGCTTGACCAGCGGTGCCAGTTCGGCGCCGCGCTCGATGTAGATCGGGTCCAGCTTGCCGCGCTGGCGGATGCTGTGGCACAGCTGACGGCTGTCGGCACCGGGGATCGGCTCTTCGCCGGCCGGGTAGACTTCCATCAGCAGCAGCACGTTGGCATCGCCCAGCACCTGGACGAAATCGTCGTACAAGTCGCGGGTGCGGCTGTAGCGGTGCGGCTGGTAGACGATCACCAGGCGGCGGCTTGGCCAGCCACCGCGCACAGCCTTGATCACCGCCGCCACTTCGGTGGGGTGATGACCGTAGTCGTCGACCAGCATCACACTGCCGCCTTCGACCGGCAGCTCGCCGTATACCTGGAAGCGACGACCGACACCCTGGAAGCCGGACAGGCCCTGGACGATGGCCTCGTCAGTAATGCCTTCGTCAGTGGCGATGGCGATGGTCGCCAGGGCGTTGAGCACGTTGTGGTTGCCGGGCATGTTCACCGAAACCTCCAACGGCTCGCGATCACGGCGCAGCACGGTGAAGTGGGTCTGCATGCCCTGCTGACGCACATTGATGGCGCGGATGTCGGCCTCTTCGCTGAAGCCGTAGGTCACGGTCGGGCGCTTGACCTGCGGCAGGATCTCGCGAACCACCGGGTCGTCCAGGCACATCACCGCCAGCCCATAGAACGGCAGGTTGTGCAGGAACTCGACGAAGGTTTTCTTCAGCTTGTTGAAGTCACCTTCGTAGGTCGCCATGTGGTCGGCGTCGATGTTGGTGACAACCGCGACCATCGGCTGCAGGTGCAGGAAGCTGGCATCGCTTTCGTCTGCTTCAGCGATCAGGTAGCGGCTGGTGCCCAGCTGCGCATTGGTACCGGCAGCGGTAAGGCGGCCACCGATGACGAAGGTCGGGTCCAGGCCACCGGCGGCGAACACTGAAGCCAGCAGGCTGGTCGTGGTGGTCTTGCCGTGAGTACCGGCAACGGCCACGCCATGGCGGTAACGCATCAGCTCGGCGAGCATCTCGGCACGCGGCACCACCGGAATGCGCCGCTCGAGGGCGGTGGCAACTTCCGGGTTGGCCGGGTTGATGGCGCTGGACACCACCAGCACATCGGCGGTGGCGGCGTTCTCGGCGCGGTGGCCGACGAAGATCTCAGCGCCGAAGGACTCCAGGCGTTCGGTGACCGGCGAGGCTTTAAGGTCCGAACCGGACACTTCATAGCCCAGGTTCAGCAACACTTCGGCAATACCGCACATGCCCACGCCGCCGATGCCGACGAAGTGAATGCGGCGAATACGGCCCATCTTCGGCTGGGGCATGGCTTTCTGGCTCTCAACCATGGGCCACCTCCAGGCAGATATCGACCACGGTGCTGGTTGCAGCAGGTTTGGCCAGGCGCCGAGCGGTGCCTGCCATGACGTTGAGTTTCTCGGGTTGCATCAGCACCTCGTTCAGGCGTTCAGCGAGTTGCGCTGCGCCAGTTGTCGCTTGTGGCATCAGGAAGGCAGCGCCTTCGCGGGCCAGATATTGGGCGTTGTGAGTCTGGTGATCGTCGATCGCGTGGGGCAAAGGCACCAGCATCGAAGGCAGGCCTGCTGCTGCCAGTTCGCTGACAGTCAAGGCACCGGCCCGGCACACCACCAGGTCGGCCCAGCCATAAGCCTGGGCCATGTCTTTGATGAAAGGCTCTACCTGAGCCGCGACGCCCGCCTCGTGATAACGCTCGGCGGTGATCGGTGCGTGCTGCTTGCCGGCCTGGTGGAACACCTCTGGCCGCAGCGCCGCGGGCACCTCGGACAGGGCCTTAGGCAACAATTTGTTCAATGGTTCCGCACCCAGGCTGCCCCCCAGCACCAACAGGCGTGCGCGGCGCTCGCCCAAAGGCGTGCGTTGCGCGTCCATGAAGAGCTCCGGACGCACCGGGTTGCCGGTGGTGCGACGCTTGTCGCTGGCCTCGAAGGTGTTCGGGAAAGCTTCGCAGACCCGCGCCGAGAGTGGCACCAGCAACCGATTGGCGGTACCGGCCCTGGCGTTCTGCTCATGGATCACCAGTGGCACGCCGCACAGCCGCGCGGCCACGCCGCCGGGGCCGGTCACATAGCCGCCAAAGCCCAGGACACATACGGGCTTGAGCTGGCGAATGATGCGCCGTGCCTGCAGTACGGCCTTGACCAAGGTGAAAGGCGCCTTGAGCAACGACAGCTTGCCCTTGCCACGCAAGCCGCTGACCTGAATCAGATGCAATGGCAAACCCGCCTGCGGCACCAGCTCGTTCTCGATACCACGCGGAGTGCCCAGCCAGTGCACGCTGTAACCGCGCGCCTGGAACTCACGGGCGCAGGCCAGCGCCGGGAATACGTGCCCCCCGGTGCCGCCGGCCATGATCAATACATTTTTGCCTTCAGCGGCCATGACTGGTCTCCTCGGCAAAATCGCTTTCGCTGAATTCGTGCTCCTCACTGCCCAGGTGCGTGCGGCTTTCCCACTCGATGCGCAGCAAAAGGCCCACGCAGGCGCAGCAGATCACCAGCGAGCTCCCCCCGTAACTGAGAAACGGCAGGGTCAGGCCCTTGGTCGGCAGCAGGCCGACGTTCACACCGATGTTGATCAGGAACTGGCCAATCCACAGGAAAGCCAGGCCGAACGCCATGTAGGCGGCAAAGAACTGTTTGGCTTTTTCGGCCCACAGGCCGATGTAAAGGGCGCGCACGGTGACGAACACGAACAGCGCGACGGTCAGCAGCGAGCCGACCACGCCCAGTTCTTCCGCCAGGACCGAGAACACGAAGTCGGTGTGCGCTTCAGGCAGGTAGAACTGCTTCTGCACGCTGTTGCCCAGGCCAACGCCCAGCCACTCGCCACGGCCGAAGGCGATCAGTGCCTGGGTCAGCTGGTAGCCGGAGCCGAACTGATCGGCCCAGGGGTCGGTGAACGTAATAAGGCGCGCCATCCGGTAGGGCTGCGCCTGAACCAGGACAAATACCGCCAGCACCGCCAGCACCACCATCAGGCTGAAGCGGAACAGCCCCACCCCGCCCAAAAACAACATGGCCGCCGCCGCGCCCATCATCACCACCGTGGCGCCGAAGTCCGGTTCCATCAGCAGCAAGGCGGCCATCGGCAGCAGTACGATGAACGGCTTGAAGAAGCCCATCCAGGTTTCGCGTACCTCGGTCTGTCGGCGTACCAGGTAGCCGGCCAGGTAGATAACCACGAACACCTTGGCGATTTCCGAAGGCTGCACGTTGAAGAAGCTGAAACCGATCCAGCGCATGGAGCCGTTGACCTCACGGCCGATACCCGGCACCAGCACCAGTACCAGCAAGCCGAAAGCGCCAAGCAGCATCATGAAGCCCATGCGCTGCCAGGTGGCGATCGGCACCAGCATGGTTGCACCACAGGCCACCAGGCCAAGGAACACGTACACCAGGTGGCGAAACATGTGATACAGCGGGTTGCCGGACTGTACCGCAGCCACTTCCGAGGAGGCCGAAGTGATCATCACCAGGCCCAGGCCCAGCAAGGCCAGGCAACCGGCGAGCATCGGGAAGTCCAGGTCGATGCCACGGCCGCTGATCAGCGGCGACGGGTAGGGTTTGAAGATGCCGAAGATCATGCAAGACCTCCCGCTGCCTGGGCGAACAGGCGTCCCCGTTCCTCGAAGTTCTTGAACATGTCGAGGCTGGCGCATGCTGGCGACAGCAGCACGGCATCGCCGGCCTGGGCCAGTTCGGCACACTGCTGTACGGCATCGTCAAGCGTCTTGACCCGAACCAGTGGCACGGCATCGCCCAAGGCCTCGGCCAGGCGCTCGGCATCACGGCCAAGCAATACCACGGCGCGGCAGAAACGCTTGACCGGCTCGCGCAGCGCAGTGAATTCAGCACCTTTGCCGTCACCACCGGCGATCAGCACCAACTTGCCTTCGATATCAGCGCCCAGGCCTTCGATGGCGGCCAGGGCTGCACCGACGTTGGTGGCTTTGGAATCGTCGTACCAGTTCACGCCATTACGCTCGCGTACCCACTGGCACCGGTGGGCCAGGCCACCGAATTCGCGCAGAGCCTCCAGCATGGGCTCGAACGGCAGGCCGGCAGCATGCCCCAGGGCCAGCGCCGCCAGGGCGTTACTCTGGTTGTGAGCACCGCGAACCTTCAGTTCACGCGCCGGCATCAGCGTCTGGAACTCGAACGCCAGGTATTTCTCACCGTCCACTTCACGCAGGCCAAACGCTTTGAAGTCGGGCGGGTTGAGGCCGAAGGTCCAGCATGGACGGCCTTCCACCGGCAGCGGCCGGCTCAGGGCGTCCTGGCGGTTGACCACCACCTGGCGGGCACCGCGGAAAATCCGGTGTTTGGCCAGGTGGTAGGCCGGAAGGCCGCTATAGCGGTCCATGTGGTCTTCGCTGATGTTCAGAACGGTCGCCACTTCGGCGTTGAGCTGGTCAGTGGTTTCCAGCTGGAAGCTGGAAAGCTCCAGCACGTACAGCTCGATGTCATCGGCCAGCAGGTCGAGTGCCGGGGTACCGAGGTTACCGCCCACGGCCACGCGTTTGCCGGCCTTGGCGGCCATTTCACCGACCAGCGTCGTGACGGTGCTCTTGGCGTTGGAACCACTGATGGCAACGATCGGCGCCTTGGCATGGCGAGCAAACAGCTCTATGTCGCCAGACAGCTTCACGCCACGCGCGGCAGCCTGCTGCAAGGCCGGCGTGGCCAAGGCCAGGCCGGGGCTCACGTACAGCTCGTTGGCGCGGCACAGGAAGTCCACGTCCAGTTCACCACAGCGCACTTCCACCTGCGGGTAATCACGGCGCAGGGTTTCCAGTTCCGGCGGCTGCTCGCGGGTATCGGCGACCGCAAAGGCAATGCCCCGGCTCGCCAGGAAGCGAACCAGGGACATGCCGCTCTTGCCGAGGCCGACAACGATGCGGAATTGGTCGGAAGCGATCAAAGACACGCTCATCTACCTCAGTTTCAGGGTTGCAAGGCCAATCAGTACCAGGATCACGGTGATGATCCAGAAACGGACGATCACCCTGGGCTCTGGCCAGCCCTTGAGTTCAAAGTGGTGATGAATCGGCGCCATGCGGAACACGCGCTTGCCGGTCAGCTTGAAGGAGGCGACCTGGATCACCACCGACAGGGTTTCCACCACGAAGATGCCGCCCATGATGAACAGCACGATTTCCTGGCGCACGATGACGGCGATGGTGCCCAGCGCGGCGCCCAGTGCCAGCGCGCCGACGTCGCCCATGAACACTTGCGCCGGATAAGTGTTGAACCACAGAAAGCCCAGGCCGGCACCGATCAGCGCGCCGCAGAACACGATCAGTTCGCCCGAGCCCGGCACGTAGGGGATCAGCAGGTATTCGGCGAACTTCACGTTACCCGACAGGTAGCAGAAGATGCCCAGCGCGCCGCCGACCATCACCGTCGGCATGATTGCCAGGCCGTCAAGGCCATCGGTGAGATTGACCGCGTTGCTCGAGCCGACAATGACGAAGTAGGTCAGTACGACGAAGCCGACGCCCAACGGAATGGTGACATCCTTGATGAACGGCAGGATCAGCGTGGTCTCGACGCTGGTTGGCGCCGTCTTGTACAGGAACACCGCCGCCGCCAGGCCGAACACCGATTGCCAGAAGTACTTCCAGCGGCTCGGAAGGCCACGCGAGTTCTTTTCGATCACCTTGCGGTAGTCATCGACCCAGCCAATGGCACCGAACGCCAGGGTGACAATCAGCACAACCCATACATAGCGGTTGCTCAGGTCGGCCCACAGCAAGGTGCTGACGGCGATGGCCGACAGGATCAGCGCCCCACCCATGGTCGGGGTGCCGGACTTGGACAGGTGCGATTGCGGGCCGTCGTTACGCACGGCCTGGCCGATCTGGCGAATTTGCAGGGTACGGATCATCCAGGGGCCCAGCCACAGCGCCAGGGACAACGCGGTCAGTACACCAAGAATCCCGCGCAGGGACAGGTACTGAAAGACCGCGAAGCCTTTGTGGAACTGTTGCAGATACTCGGCCAACAGCAGCAGCATTAATGTTTCTCCCCGCTGGCACCGCACAATGCCGCCACGACGTTTTCCATCGCAGCGCTGCGCGAGCCCTTGATCAAGATAGTGGTGTCACTGGCATTCTCGGCGCGAACCGCATCGATCAGCTCAGCTTGAGTAGCGAAATGGCGGCCATTGGCGCCGAACGCCTTGACCGCATGTGTCATGTTGGAACCCACTGCGTACAGGGCGTCGACCTTGCCACGCGCGTAGTCACCCACCTGACGGTGGCCTTCTTCCGCCCATTGCCCCAATTCGCCGATATCCCCAAGCACCAGAACGGTGCGTCCGGAAAAGCCGGCGAGTATATCAATGGCTGCGCACATAGAGGTGGGATTTGCGTTGTAACTGTCGTCGATTACCCGTACCCCGTTCGGCGCGATCTGCGCCACGGTACGCCCCTTGACCGGTTGCACCGCAGCCAGGCCGGCGGCGATGCCGCTCAGGCTCAGACCAACGGCATGTGCAGCGGCGGCGGCGGCCAGGGCGTTGCTGACGTTGTGTTCACCCAGCACATTGAGTTGCACGGCTACTGTTTCACCGGCGCCATGCAGGGTGAAGGACGGGCAGCCACGGGCATCGCGACCAATGTCTGACGCGTGGAAATCGGCCTTCGGGTTGCTGCGTGCGAAACTGACGACCTTGTGCGCACCGGCACGCGCCTTCCAGATGTCAAAGGCTTTGTCGTCCAGGTTGAGGATGGCAATACCGCCCTGGCCCAGGCCTTCGAGAATCTCGCCCTTGGCTTCGACGATCTTGTCCGGGCCGCCGAATTCGCCAACATGGGCAGTACCGGCGTTGTTGATAATGACCACCTGCGGTTGCGTCAGGCCTACGGTGTAGCGGATTTCGCCAATGCGCGAGGCGCCCAGCTCGATCACTGCCGCGCTGTGTTCCGGGGCGATCTCCAGCAGTGTCAGGGGTGCACCGAGGTCATTGTTCAAGTTGCCACGGGTGGCGTGCACCAGGCCACGGGTGCGCAGGATGCTGGCGAGCATTTCCTTGACCGTGGTCTTGCCGCTGGAACCGGTAATGGCCACCACTGGCTTGTCGAAAGCGGCGCGGTTCAATGCACCGAGCTGGCCGAGGGCCAGGCGGCAATCGGCCACCTGCAACTGCGGCAGGTCGACATCGGCTACTTCACGCTCGACCAGGGCGGCTACCGCGCCTTTGGCTTTCACATCTGCCAGGTAGTCATGGCCATCGAAACGCGGGCCGGCCAGGGCGACGAAAAGTTGCCCGGCGCTGACACTGCGGCTATCGATGCTGACGCCGGTGAACGTGGCGTCGCCACCGATGTGTTGACCCTTCAGTGCTGTGGTCAGCTGGCTGAGTGACAGCGGCTTAAGCATGTGGAGCCTCCCAGGCTGCAAGTGCCTTTTCGGCTTCGGTCAAATCGGAGAAATCATGGCGCTCGCCATTGATCTCCTGGTAATCCTCGTGCCCCTTGCCGGCCAGCACGATCACATCGTTGGCAGCAGCGGTGGCAATCAGGTGCGCGATGGCTTCGCCACGGCCGGCGACGAACTCGACGTCGTCAGGCCTGGTGAAACCGGGGCGAATGTCATCGAAGATGCGTGACGGATCTTCAGTACGCGGGTTGTCGTCGGTAACCAGTACGCGGTCAGCCAGGCGCTCGGCCACTTCGGCCATCAGCGGGCGCTTGCCGCGATCACGGTCACCGCCGCAGCCGAACAGGCACAACAGCTTGCCGTGAGCGTGCGGGCGCAGGGCCTCGAGTACTTTTTCAAGTGCATCCGGCGTGTGTGCATAGTCGACCACCACCAGCGGCTTGTCGCCGCCACCCAGGCGCTGCATGCGGCCTACCGGCCCCTGCAGTTGCGGCGTGACCTTGAGGATCTCGTCCAGCGCATAGTCCAGCGCCAGCAGGGTCGCCACAGCGGCAAGCATGTTGCTCAGGTTGAAGCGGCCCAGCAGTTGGCTGCGCAAGATACGCTCACCTTGGGCGGTGACGAGGGTGGCGCGCACGCCATCGTCACTGAATACGGCTTCGCGGCAGAACAACGAGGCTTCTGGGCTTTCCAGGCTGTAGCTCAGCAGCCGGGTTTCGATATGGTCGACACTTGGGCGACGCGCGAAGTCGGCCGCCAGACGACGACCAAAGTCATCATCCAGGTTGACCACCTGGCAACGCAGGCTCGGCCAGGCGAACAGCTTGGCCTTGGCGGCCTCATAGGCTTCCATGCTGCCGTGATAGTCGAGGTGGTCGCGGGACAGGTTGGTCATCACCGCGATGTCGAATTCCAGTGCGGCAACCCGGCCTTGCTCCAGGGCATGGGAAGACACTTCCATGGCCACGGCCCTGGCGCCGCCTTTCTTGAGGTCGTTGAGGGTCGATTGCACGGCAATCGGGTCGGGCGTGGTCAGGCGGCCGCTCTGCAACTCGCCGTAGAAACCGGTACCCAGGGTGCCAATCAGGCCGCAGCGCTGGCCAAGCAGGTCGAGCGCCTGGGCGACCAGTTGGGTAACACTTGTCTTGCCGTTGGTGCCGGTCACACCGACCAGATTCAACTGGCGGCTCGGTTCACCGTAGAAGCGCCCGGCGATATCTGACAGCTGAGCGATCAGGCCTTTGACCGGAATCAGGGGCACATCGGTCAGCGGCAGCACGTTGGCGCCCTGCTCTTCATAGGCCACGGCAGCAGCACCACGGGCCAGGGCATCGGCGATATGCTCGCGACCATCGACCTTGGCACCCGGCACCGCCAGGAACAAGTCACCTGGGCGCACACTACGGCTGTCCAGGGTCAGCTCGCGAATCAACGGATCACGGCTGGCATGGGCGAAAAGTTTGCTTAATGGCATTGTCATCATCCACGCCCTCCCTTGGCGGCTGCTGCATTGACTTGTGATGGCACGGCTGGTGCTGGTGCAGGTGGCGGCAGGTTGTCTGGCGGCACGTTCATCAGGCGCAGGGTGCCGGACATGACGTTGCTGAATACGGGCGCCGAAACCAGGCCACCGAAGTAACCACCCTTTCTTGGCTCGTCGATGACCACGACGATGGCGTAGCGCGGGTCGCTCATAGGCCCGAAGCCGGCGAACAGCGAGCGGTAGGCGTTTTCGGTGTATCCCTTGGCACCCACGGTGGCCTTACGCGCGGTGCCGGACTTGCCGGCCACGTGATAGAACGGCACCTGGGCTCGGAAGACGCCACGCGGCGCTTCGATCACCTGCTGCAGCATGCCCTGAACGGTTTCGGCAACTTCCTTCGGAATGGCCTGCACGGCTTCCGGCGTCTTGTCGACCTTGATGATCGACAGCGGCACCATCTTGCCGTCGTTGGCCAGCGCCGCGTAGGCATGCACCAGCTGCAGGGCGGTCACCGATACGCCGTAGCCATAGGACAGGGTGGCGGTCTCGGCCTTGCGCCACTCACGATGGTTGGGCAGGTTGCCGACACGTTCGCCCGGGAAGCCAAGGCCGGTGTACTGGCCCAGGCCGACCTGGGACATGACCCGGTAGATGGCCTCGCCGCCGATGTCGAAGGCGATCTTGCTCATGCCAACGTTACTGGAGTTGATCAGGATGCCGGTCAAATCAAGAATCGGGCCCTCGCTGCGCGACACGTCCTTGATGGTGTAGCGGCCGATCTGCAGGCTGCCAGGGTACACCTCGACCTTGTCGGTCGGCTTCCAGCGGCCACTCTGCAGCGCCGCACTCATGGAGATCGGCTTGACCGTGGAGCCCGGCTCGAACACGTCGATGATCGCCCGGTTACGCATGGCCGCCGGGAACATGCTACGTCGGTTGTTGGGGTTGTAGGTCGGTTGGTTGACCATGGCCAGGACCTCACCGGTCTTGACATCCATGATCACCAGGCTGCCGGCCTTGGCGTCCTGTTCGGCAATGGCGTTGCGCAACTCGCGGGTAGCCAGGTACTGCAGGCGCAGGTCTATCGACAACGCCAAGGTCTTCCCGGCCTTGGCGTTCTTGGTTACCTGAATGTCCTTGATCAGCCGACCGCGCCGGTCCTTGATCACCTGGCGCTTGCCGGGCACGCCGGCCAGCCACTCTTCATAGGCCAGCTCCACCCCTTCACGACCGTGGTCGTCGAGGTCGGTAAAGCCGACCATGTGCGCAGTCACATCACCGGCCGGATAGAAGCGGCGGAATTCTTCCAGTCCGTACACACCAGGCACTTTGAGGTCGAGCACGTGCTGGCCCTGCTCGGGGGTCAGCCCCCGGACCAGGTAGATGAACTCTTTGTTGGCCTGCTGGGTCAGGCGCTCGATCAACTGCTGCGGGTTCTGCCCCAGCGCAGCGGCCAATTGCGGCCAGCGCTCCTTGGAGGCCTGCATCTCTTTGGGGTTGGCCCACAACGTGGTGACCGGGGTACTCACGGCCAACGGCTCACCGTTGCGGTCGGTGATCAAGCCGCGGTGCGCCGGGATGGGGATGTGACGCAGGCTGCGTGCATCGCCCTGGCCCTTGAGGAAGTCACGGTCAACCACCTGGAGGTCGATGATGCGCCAGCAAATGGCGCCGACCATGATCGCCAGCAAGCCGATCACTACGCGGAAGCGCCACGGGTAGAGTGCGCCTTCGAGCTTCATCATGGCGCCACCATCCGGACTTCGTCAGCTGACGGCACGCGCATCTTCAACTGCTCGGAGGCCAGGTTCTCGATGCGGCTGGCAGCGGTCCAGGTACTCTGCTCAAGAATCAGCCGACCCCATTCGGCCTGAGCCTTGTCGCGCTCGTTCAATTCACCGTACAGAGTGTTGAGCAGTTGACGGTTCCAGTGCGCACTGTAGGACACGGCAATGGCCGAAACCAACACGCCGACGAACAGCAAAAGCATCAGGAAGCTTCCGCCTGGCAAGGGTTTGGCAAGTAGCCTGCTCACCGCAGCTTCTCCGCCACGCGCATCACGGCGCTACGCGACCGCGGGTTGGCCTTGAGCTCGGCCTCGGAGGCGAACTGAGCCTTGCCGATGAGCTTGATTTTCGGCTCGAAGACCTTGTGCTGAACCGGCAGGTTACGCGGCAGGTTGTCGGCCTCACCCTTCACCAGCTTGCGCATGAACAGTTTGACGATACGGTCTTCCAGCGAGTGGAAACTGATGACCGCCAGGCGACCACCGACTTCGAGCGCATCGAGCGCAGCCTCAAGGCCAGCCTCCAGGTCGCCCAGCTCGTTGTTGACGTGAATGCGAAGGCCTTGGAAGGCTCGGGTAGCCGGGTTCTTGCCCTTTTCCCATGCAGGGTTGGCCACTTTGAGCACCTCCGCCAGGTCGGCGGTACGGGTGAAGGGCTGCTTCTCACGACGCTCGACCACTGCACGCGCCATTCGCCCGGCAAAGCGTTCTTCGCCGTACTCCTTGAAGACGCGGGCGATTTCTTCAACAGGCGCAGTGGCGATGAACTCAGCGGCACTGACGCCCTGGTCCGGGTTCATGCGCATGTCCAGCGGGCCATCATTGAGGAAGCTGAAGCCACGCTCCGGGTCATCCAGCTGCGGCGAGGACACGCCCAGGTCCAGCAACACACCACTGACCTTGCCGTGCAGGCCGCGCGCTGCCACTTCCGCACCCAGCTCGGCAAAACTGCGCTGCACAATGACAAAGCGGCCGTCTTCGGCCGCCAGCGCTTGCCCCGTGGCAATCGCTTGTGGATCTTTGTCGAAGCCCAAGAGCCGCCCTTGCGGCCCGAGCTTGCTGAGTATCAGACGGCTGTGTCCGCCCCGGCCGAAAGTGCCGTCCAGATAGCAACCGTCGGCGCGCAAGGCCAATGCCTCGACAGCTTCGTCGAGCAGGACGGTAATGTGGTTGAAGCCGCTATCTATGGTCACAGGATCAGGTCACGCAATTCGTCGGGCATGGCGCCCGGTTGTTGAATAGCTGCAAGGTCAGCTGCCGAAACCGCGTTCCAGGCATCTTCATCCCACAGCTGGAATTTGTTCAGTTGCCCCACCAGCATCGCCTTCTTGTCGAGCTTGGCGTACTCACGCAGGCGGGGCGGCACCAGGAAACGCCCACTGCCATCGAGCTCCAGGTCAACCGCATTACCAATCAGCAAACGCTGGAGGCGGCGGTTTTCCTCACGCAACGATGGCAAGGCACGCAACTTGGCTTCTATCTGTTCCCACTCATCGAGGGGATAAACACACAAGCAGGGGTCTACGGCGTCAATGGTCACGATCAGTTGGCCATTGCAACGTGAGTCGAGCTCGTCACGGTACCGACTCGGCATGGCGAGACGGCCCTTGGCATCGAGGCTGACGGCGTTGGCTCCGCGGAACACGGCTGTGATTCCCCACAATGTTAGCTTTTTTGTGTCAGAAAACCCACTTCATCCCACTTTCTGCCACTTGCGCACACTATAGGAATCCGCCCGCAGCACCGTCAAGGCACGTTCATAAGGAAAAGCCTTACAGGACCGAGATTTAGCGCAACAAGGGAATGCGGAAGGACTGCCAGAGAGAAAAAAACACGAGAAAAATCAAACCCACGCAAGCGAATGGAGTTCGAAGTTAAAGTAATTTATTAAGAGTAAGATTTTTTCGGTATTACCAGAGAGGATCTGCTATCGATTCAAGCAGGGAAAGAAAGGTGGAGAGTCGATCTGTAAGCCGGGTTTTGTCGAGGACAGTCATTCCTCTACGACGGCCATCACTGGACGCCTCTAGCAACCTACCCGGTTCCGACGCGGGCCACGCCTGATGGAACCCTATTTGGTCTTGCTCCGAGTGGGGTTTACCTAGCCACGAACTGTTGCCAGCCGTGCGGTGCGCTCTTACCGCACCTTTTCACCCTTACCGGCACCGAAGTGCTTAGGCGGTTATTTTCTGTGGCACTTTCCGTAGGCTCACGCCTCCCAGGCGTTACCTGGCACTCCGCCCTGTGGAGCCCGGACTTTCCTCCCCCTGCTGCTCACACAACAAAAAGTTGCGGAACAAAAACAGGCAGCGACTGTCCGATCGACTCTCCGCCGCCAAGGTTACCGACACGCGGGCGCAAGAACAAGCGCTAACGGCATTTATATCAAACTGCCACTATTCGGCTTTCTGCTTTTCAAGGGCCAGTTGATACAACAGGTTCTTGCGCACCCCGGTAATTTCCGCTGCAAGCGCCGCCGCCCGCTTCAGTGGCAACTCAGCCAATAGCAGATCGAGCACGCGCTGCGCTTCGGCACTGATGGCCTGCTCGCCCTCCGGCGCACTCCAGCCGCCGACCAGCACCACGCATTCACCACGCTGCTGATTGCTGTCGCCGGCTACGAAGGCGCGCAACTCGGCCAGCGGCAAGCCCTTCAGGGTCTCGAAGGTCTTGGTCAGTTCACGCGCCAGCAACGCCGGACGATCGCCACCAAATACCGCCTCCATGTCTTCAAGGCACTCCAGGATGCGATGCGGGGCTTCGTAGAAGATCAACGTGCGCGGCTCTTCCCTCACCTGCTCCAGGCGCGCCCGGCGCCCCGCCTGCTTGGCCGGCAGGAAGCCTTCGAAGATGAAGCGATCCGACGGCAGGCCTGCCGCCGAAAGCGCGGCGATCAAGGCACAGGCGCCCGGCACCGGCACCACGCTCACCCCCGCAGCACGCGCCTGACGCACCAGGTGATAGCCCGGGTCGGAAATCAGAGGCGTGCCGGCATCGGAGACCAGCGCCACATTTTCACCCGCCAGCAGTTTGGAGAGAAAACGCCCGCCCTCGTCACGCTCGTTGTGCTCATGACAAGCGGCCAACGGCGTATCGATGCCAAAGTGTTGCAGCAGGCGGATCGAATGACGGGTGTCTTCGGCGGCGATCAGCGCCACGTCCGCCAGCACCTTCAGCGCCCGGGCGCTCATGTCGTCGAGGTTGCCGATGGGGGTTGCCACCACATACAGCGTCCCCACCGTGGATTTCGAAGCCCCTGCCACATCAGTCACTGCGCACACCTGTCATTCGGATCAAAGGCGCCATTGTAGCCCGAGCGCCTGCAACAGGGCGCAAAGAACTTCGCCGGCGATCAGGAACACGCCACCTATAGTGAAGGATCGACACAGCAACATCGCGCCCCGGCCAGTGCTTGGGTACAATTGCCGGCCAACTTGATCGAGTAACAGGACCTTTACATGATCGCTTGCCTGCGGCTGCTCACAGCCCTCTGCCTCGCCGCCCTGCTGGCAGCCTGCGCCAGCTCGCCCTCATCCAGCCTGGGCGAACTACCACGCACCCCGGACGCCAGCATCGAGCAACTGCTCGAAAAGGCCGCTTCCAGCAAGTCTGCGGAAGACGCCGCGCTGCTGCGCCTGAGCGCCGCCGACCTGGCCTACAAGCAGAAGGACTTCCCACGCGCCGCACGCATTCTCGAGCAGGTCCCGCTGGACACGCTCAAGCCGGCCCAGCAAGTGTTCGCCAGCACCCTCGCGGCCGAGCTGGCCATGAGCCGCAACCAGCCCAAGGCAGCGCTGACCGCCCTGGCCCACCCCAGCCTGCAGCGCCTCGCCGAACTGCCGGCAGACCTGCAAGCGCGCACCTACAGTGTGCACGCCGCCGCGCTCGAAGCCGATGGCCAGGCCCTGGCTGCCGCACAGCAGCGCATCCTGCTGGCCCCGCTGCTTGGCGGCCAGGCCGCCAGCACCAACAATGACGCCATCTGGGCCTTGGTCGCCTCGCTGCCTGCAGAGCAACTGCAGCAGCCAACCAACGATCAGACCCTGGCTGGCTGGACCAGCCTGGCCTTCGCCGTGAAAAGCGCCGGCACCCTGGAGCAGCAGCAAGCGGCCATCGAAGCCTGGGTCAAACAGCACCCGGACCACCCTGCCGCCCAGCAACTGCCGCTGGCCCTGACCAAGCTCAAGGAGCTGGCCAGCCAGCCGCTGACCAAGATCGCCCTGCTGCTGCCTCAGGAAGGCCCGCTGGCCGGTGTAGCCCGCGCCCTGCGCGATGGCTTCATGGCCGCCCACTTCCAGGCCCAGCAAAGCGGCCAGCCAGCGCCTGCGGTACAGGTGTTCGACAGCTCACGCATCGGCTCGCTGGACGACTTCTATCGCCAGGCGCAAGCCGCCGGCGTGCAACTGGTCATCGGCCCGCTTGAAAAGCCATTGGTCAAACAACTGGCCGCCAAACCACAGCTGCCGATCACCACACTGGCCCTGAACTACGCCGACGCTGGCCAGAAGGCGCCGCCACAACTGTTCCAGTTCGGCCTGGCTGCCGAGGACGAAGCCCGCGAAGTGGCCCGCCGCGCCCGCGCCGATGGCATGGTCCGCGCCGTTGCCCTGGTGCCGAGCGGCGAATGGGGTGACCGTGTCCTGGCCGCCTTCCGCCAGGACTGGGAAGGCAATGGCGGAACCCTGCTCGCCGCCGAGCGCATCGCCCAGCCGGTCGCCCTGGCCCAGCAAATTGCCGACCTGTTCCAGCTGCGCCAGAGCGAAGGCCGCGCCAAGAGCCTGCAAAGCACGGTGGGCGGCAGCATCGCTGCACAACCGTCGCGCCGCCAGGACATCGACTTCATCTTCCTCGCCTCGACCCCACAACAGGCGCAACAGATCAAGCCGACCCTGAACTTCCAGTACGCCGGTGACGTGCCGGTCTATGCCACCTCGAACCTGTACAGCGCCAGCGGTGACATCAACCAGTACAATGACATGAACGGCATCCGCTTCTGCGAAACACCGTGGCTGCTCGACACCAGCAACAGCCTGCGTCAACAGGTTGTACAGCAGTGGCCGCAAGCCGCCGGCAGCCTCGGCCGCCTGTATGCCATGGGCGTCGATGCCTACAGCCTGGCGCCGCGCCTGGGCCAACTGAAAGCGCTACCGGACAACCGCGTCCTTGGCCTTTCGGGCAGCCTGAGCATCAATGCCAACCAGCGCGTCGAACGCCAGCTGCCTTGGGCCGAGTTTAGCGGCGGCCAGGTCAAGCGCCTGCCTGACACCGTGCGTTGATGGCCGCAGCATCGCCTACCCGTGCCGGGCAAGCGGCAGAAACCCAAGCCCTTGAGTACCTTCAGGGGCAAGGGCTGCAGTTGCTGGCACGCAACTGGCGATGCAAAGGCGGTGAGCTTGATCTGGTCATGCTCGACGCCGATACAGTAGTATTCGTCGAAGTCCGCTACCGGTTGCACGCGGGCTTCGGAGGCGCTCTCGACAGTATCGACGGGCGCAAGCAGAAACGGTTGGTGCTTGCCGCCACCCTGTTCCTGCAGAAGGAGGCCCACTGGGGCAACTACCCCTGCCGCTTCGACGTGGTCGCCCTGCAGGGTAGCCACCATGCAGGCAGACCGCTTCAATGGCTGAAAAACGCCTTCGAATGCTGAACCCACTTCGTTTTTTTTGCTCTATGTATCGCGGGCTGGTCGTTGTTGCGCGTAGCAAAGGCCACCGCCCCATTTAAGGTCACCAGATGGACATGCAATCCCGAATTCGCCGGCTGTTCGAGGCCAGCATCGAAACCAAGCAACAGGCAATGGACATCCTGGCACCGCACATCGAGCAGGCCAGCCTGGTCATGGTCAATGCGTTGCTCAACGAGGGCAAGATGCTCGCCTGCGGAAACGGCGGCTCGGCCGGCGATGCCCAGCACTTTTCATCGGAGCTGCTCAACCGCTTCGAGCGCGAGCGCCCCAGCCTGCCAGCTATCGCGCTGACCACCGACAGCTCGACCCTGACCTCGATCGCCAACGACTACAGCTACAACGAAGTCTTTTCCAAGCAGATCCGCGCCCTGGGCCAGCCCGGTGACGTTCTGCTGGCGATCTCCACCAGCGGCAATTCGGCCAACGTGATCCAGGCCATCCAGGCCGCACATGACCGTGAAATGATTGTCGTAGCATTGACGGGTCGCGACGGCGGCGGCATGGCTTCGCTGCTGCTGCCCGAGGACGTGGAAATCCGCGTGCCTTCGACAGTTACCGCGCGTATCCAGGAAGTCCACCTGCTGGCGATCCACTGCCTGTGCGATCTGATCGACAGCCAACTGTTCGGGAGTGAAGAATGACCCCTATGCGCCTCGGCCTGATGGCCCTGACCCTGTGCCTGAGCGTCACCGGTTGCAGCTCGGTACTCACCTCTACCCGCAATTCGCCGATCGAGGACGATCGCGGCACGCGCACCATCGGCAGCAAGATCGACGACTCGCTGATCGAGACCAAGGCCGCCGTGAACATTTCCAAAGCCAACCCAAACCTGGACAAGGGCTCGCACATCGTTGTCAGCAGCTACAACGGTATCGTCCTGCTGGCCGGGCAGACCCCACGCGCCGACCTCAAGAGCCTCGCGGAGCAAACCGCCAGCCAGGTCCAGCGGGTCAAGAAAGTGCACAACGAGCTGCAAGTGATGCAGCCCTCCTCCATTCTGGCGCGCAACAACGACGCCTGGCTGACCACCAAGATCAAGACCCAGATGCTGACCGACAGCGCCGTGCCCAGCTCGCGCATCAAGGTGATTACCGAAAACGGCATCGTCTACCTGCTGGGCCTGGTCACCCGTCAAGAAGCCAACTCGGCCACTGCCGTGGTGCAGGGTGTTTCGGGCGTGCAGAAGATCGTCAAGCTGTTCGAGTACATCGATTGACTCAGTGATTGCCTGGACAGGCCAAACAAAAAAGGCGATCCATCCGGATCGCCTTTTTTTGTTACTTGACCACTTTCAGGCTTGGCCGGCCAGTCGGACGCGGCGGCTGCCCTCCATCGTCTGGCGGGCCATCGTCATCCGGCTGCACATCATCGTCTTCCAGCTCGTCGCCATCCATCGAAGACGGCTCCAGCTCGAAGACCATACCCTGGCCATTTTCGCGGGCGTAGATACCCAGGATTGCACCAACCGGCACGAACAGCGAGTGAGCCACGCCACTGAAGCGGCCCTCGAAGCTGACTGCATCATTGTCCATGTGCAGGCTACGCACGGCACTTGGCGAGATATTCAAGACGATCTGGCCATCACTGGCGAAACCATCCGGCACCTGAACTTTCGGGAATTCGGCATTGACCAGCATATGGGGCGTGCAATCGTTGTCGACGATCCACTCGTACAGTGCTCGAACCAGATAGGGGCGACTGGAGTTCATCAACGGCTCCTTAAAGCTTGCGCATTTCACGTTCTACGGAGGACAGGCTCGCCTGGAAAGGCTCGCGGGCGAACTGGCGCTCCATGTAATCCAGCAGCGGCTTGGCTTGCCGCGGCAATTCGATACCCAACACCGGCAAACGCCAGAGTATGGGCAATAGACAGCAATCGACCAGGCTTTGCTCATCACTCATGAAGCAGGCGAACTCGCTGAACAACGGCGAGACCCCGGTCAGGCTTTCGCGCAAGGCCTTGCGGGCTTCGGTTCGGGCAGCTTCACTGCTACGCGGGTCAAGCACGGTATCGGCCAAGGCACACCAGTCGCGCTGGATGCGGTGCATCAGCAGACGGCTGTTGCCACGCGCTACCGGGTATACCGGCATCAGCGGCGGGTGCGGGTAACGCTCCTCGAGGTATTCCATCACCACGGTCGATTCATACAACGCCAGGTCACGGTCGACCAAGGTCGGCACGCTGCCATAAGGGTTGACCTCGGCCAGCTTCCGCGGCAGGTGGGCGGGATCGACATCGATCAACTGCACGCTGACGCCCTTCTCGGCCAGAACCAGGCGAACCCGATGAGAATAGTGATCAGCGGGATCGGAATAGCAGGCTAACCTGTTGGTTGCGCCCATGTAGCGGCTCCTCGCACGGATGCTTGTGCAACTTTAAATGAAAACGCGCCCGGGGTGGCCTGGCAATACTGCTAGGCCACCCCGGGCGCGTTCAACAACCAGAAACTACTGCGTGATCAGTGCACGTCCTTCCAGTATTCACGCTTGAGCAAGTAGGCGAATACGAAGAAGAAAGCCAGATACAGCAACACATAGGTGCCGATGCGCTGGCTTTCCAGTTTGACTGGGTTGGCCGAATAGGCCAGGAAGGTCACAAGGTTCTTGACCTTCTCGTCGAACTGCTCGGCCGTCAGGGTACCGGAATTCGGCGTAATGGTCAGCTGATCGCAAGCTTCATGGGTCAACGGGCTGCCGGTCAACGGGTCGAATTGCTTCTTGCCATCGACCACCGTCTGCACCTGCTTGCAACCCACCACCTGGTTACCTTGCAGACCCACCAGCACGTTAGGCATGCCAACGTTCGGGAATACCTTGTTGTTCACCCCATAAGGGCGGGATGGGTCCTCATAGAAACTGCGCAGGTAGGTGTAAAGCCAATCGGTACCGCGCACGCGGGCGACCAGTGTCAGGTCGGGCGGCGCAGCACCGAACCAGGTCTTGGCGTCGCTGGGCTTCATACCGATCTGCATGTGGTCACCGATCTTGGCACCTGTGAACACCAGCTTCTCGAGCATCAGTTCATGCGGGATACCCAGGTCGTCAGCCACCCGCTCGTAGCGCTGGAACTTGGCACTGTGGCAACCCATGCAATAGTTGGCGAAGGTACGCGCGCCGTCCTGCATGGCGGCCTTGTCAGTCAGGTCGATATCGACCTTGTCCAGCTCCAGGCCATGTTCGGCAGCGAAGGAAAAGGCGGGCATCACTGCCAGCAAAAATACTGCAATCAACTTTTTCATCAGCCAGTCACCCTTTCCGGAACCGGTTTGGTCTTCTCGAGCCTTGTATAGAACGGCATCAGCAGGAAGTAGGCGAAGTACAACACCGTGCATACCTGCGACAGCAAAGTACGCCCAGGTGTCGGTGCCAGTACGCCCAGCACGCCGAGGATGACGAAGGACACGCAGAACACCAGCAGGAAGACCTTGCTGATCCAGCCCTTGTAACGCATGGAACGCACCGGACTGCGGTCGAGCCAAGGCAGTACGAACAGCACGGCGATGGCCGCTCCCATGGCAATGACGCCCATCAGTTTGTCAGGCACCGCACGCAGGATTGCGTAGAACGGTGTGAAGTACCACACCGGCGCGATGTGCTCTGGGGTCTTGAACGCGTTGGCCTGCTCGAAGTTAGGTTTCTCCAGGAAGTAACCGCCCATTTCAGGGAAGAAGAACACCACGGCGCAGAACACGAACAGGAACACCACCACGCCGACAATGTCTTTAACGGTGTAGTACGGGTGGAACGGAATACCATCCAGCGGAATACCGTTTTCGTCCTTTTTCTTCTTGATGTCGACGCCATCAGGGTTGTTCGAACCCACTTCGTGCAAGGCGAGGATGTGCAATACCACCAGGCCGAGAATCACGATTGGCAGGGCAACCACATGCAGGGCGAAGAAGCGGTTCAGGGTGATGCCCGAGATCAGGTAGTCACCACGAATCCACTGGGTAAGGTCATCACCGATCACCGGGATGGCACCGAACAGCGAGATGATCACCTGGGCGCCCCAGTACGACATCTGCCCCCATGGCAGCAGGTAGCCCATGAACGCTTCAGCCATCAGCGCCAGATAGATCAGCATGCCGAACAGCCAGACCAGCTCGCGTGGCTTCTGGTAGGAGCCATAGAGCAGGCCGCGGAACATGTGCAGGTAGACCACGATGAAGAACGCTGACGCCCCCGTGGAGTGCAGGTAGCGCAGGATCCAGCCGTATTCCACGTCACGCATGATGTACTCGACCGAGGCGAACGCCTCTTCCGCCGAGGGCGTGAAGCTCATGGTCAGCCACACGCCGGTCACGATCTGGTTGACCAGCACCAGCAATGCCAGGGAGCCGAAGAAGTACAGGAAGTTGAAGTTCTTGGGTGCGTAATACTTGCTGAGGTGGTCTTCCCACATCTTGGTGGCGGGGAAGCGAGCATCAATCCAGTCCATGAACTTGCTCATCATGCGTTCTCCTGGTCGACGCCAATGACGATGATCTCGTCCGACTCATAAGAGTGCGGTGGCACGGGCAGGTTGAGAGGCGCCGGCTGGGACTTGTAGACACGACCAGCCAGGTCATAGTGAGAGCCGTGGCACGGGCAGAAGTAACCACCTACCCATTTCGGCCCAAGGTCGGCGGGCGCCACTTCTGGCCGGAAGGTGGGCGAGCAGCCCAGGTGCGTGCACAGGCCGACGAGAATGAGAATTTCCGGCTTGATCGAGCGAACCTCAGGGTCGACGTACGCTGGCTGTACCGAGGCCTTGGACTCGGGGTCGGACAGGTCACCCGTGATTTTTTTCAGATTGCCAAGGATTTCCTCCGTTCGCCGCACGATGAATACGGGCTGGCCACGCCACTCGGCCACCATCTGCTGCCCTGCCTCGACCTTGGCGATGTTGACCTTCACCGGTGCACCCGCGGCTTTCGCCTTGGCACTGGGAAACCATGACCCCACGAACGGTACCGCAGCCCCCACTGCCCCCGCCGCCCCGACCACGGATGTCGCGGCTACGAGGAAGCGGCGCCGGCCTGCGTTGACGCCGTCATTGCTCATTCAGTCCTCTCCCATCAGCTTGCTTGGCCAGTTGGACCTGGCCTGTACTTAGGTTGTGTCAATGGCACTAAAAATTGGCCGTCATGGTAAGAAACAAATCCACACACTGACAAGGTGATTACCCCGGCAAGGGCGACAACCCACGCTTTGCTTGATCTACGTCTATGCGACAAGCGGCCACTGACTGCTGACAGGTTAGTTCAAGGCTAAAAAAAAAGCCCGGTTCCAAGGAACCGGGCTTTTTTCGACTGCCGAAGCGGTATTAACGCTTGGAGTACTGAGGACGCTTACGCGCTTTACGCAGACCCACTTTCTTACGCTCAACTTCACGAGCGTCGCGGGTGACGTAGCCAGCACGACGCAGAGCGCCACGCAGGGTTTCGTCGTATTCCATCAGAGCGCGGGTGATACCGTGACGGATCGCACCGGCCTGACCGCTGACACCACCACCGGAAACGGTGACGTAGATGTCGAATTTCTCAACGGATTCAGTCAGCTCGAGCGGCTGGCGAACAACCATGCGAGCGGTTTCGCGACCGAAGAACACGTCCAGAGAACGGTTGTTGATGGAAATGTTACCAGTACCCGGACGCAGGAATACGCGAGCGGTTGCGGTCTTGCGACGGCCAGTGCCGTAATTTTGAGTCGCCGACATAATGAACTATCCCGTTAGATCTTCAGTTCTTGAGGCTGCTGAGCAGTGTGTGGGTGAGCAGCACCCGCGTACACTTTCAGCTTGCGGTACATGTCGCGACCCAGCGGGTTCTTAGGCAGCATGCCTTTGACCGCAGTTTCGATAACACGCTCAGGGGCCTTGGCGATCAACTTCTCGAAGTTGATTTCCTTGATACCGCCTGGGAAACCGGAGTGGGAGTAGTACATTTTGTCGGAAGACTTGGCACCAGTCACACGAACCTGCTCGGCGTTGATAACGACGATGTAGTCGCCGGTGTCAACGTGAGGGGTGTATTCTGGTTTGTGTTTGCCACGCAGACGGGTAGCGATTTCGGTAGCCAGACGACCCAGGGTCTGGCCAGCGGCGTCGACTACGAACCACTCGCGCTTTACTGTTTCCGGTTTAGCAGTAAAAGTTTTCATTCTCTAAAGCCTCAGAGGCCGCCCAGCGAAAAATAGACGGCGAATCTTACTGGATAGTGCACAGCTTGCCAAGGGCAAGCGCGCAGCCGAACACAGACGCTTTTGGGGGCTCGGGTCGGGCACGCCAATGTTCGACGGGGTTCTTCCTGCGTGATGGTGCATCACTTCCGCCACGCGGAGAGGGGCTGAATTATCCAGATTGCGCGAAAAATTTCAACCTGCTTTGATTGGCTTCTATCGCCAAGGAGTGAATAACCGATGGAATACCGCCAGCTCGGCCGTACCGACCTCAACGTCAGCGCCCTGTGCCTGGGCACCATGACCTGGGGCGAGCAGAACATCCAGGCCGAGGCCTACGAACAGATTGCCCGGGCCAAGGCTGCCGGGGTCAACTTCATCGACACCGCCGAGATGTACCCGGTCCCTCCCCGCCCGGAGACCTACGCGGCCACCGAGCGCATCATCGGCAACTGGTTCCGTGACCATGGCGACCGCGACGCGTGGATCCTGGCCAGCAAGGTGGCAGGCCCGGGCAACGGCATCAGCCATATCCGTGACGGGCAGCTCAAGCACAACCGTCAGCACATCGTCGCGGCGCTGGAAGAAAGCCTCAAGCGCCTGCAAACCGACCGCATCGACCTGTACCAGTTGCACTGGCCAGAGCGCAGCACCAACTTCTTCGGCAAGCTGGGCTACCAGCACCTGCCGCAGGATCACTTCACCCCACTGGAAGAAACCCTCGAAGTGCTCGACGAGCAGGTGCGTGCGGGCAAGATCCGCCACATCGGCCTGTCCAACGAAACGCCGTGGGGCACCATGAAGTTCCTGCAGCTGGCCGAGAGCCGGGGCTGGCCACGGGCGGTATCGATCCAGAACCCGTACAACCTGCTCAACCGCAGCTTCGAGGTGGGCCTGGCAGAAGTGGCCATACGCGAGCAATGTGGCCTGCTGGCCTATTCGCCGCTGGCCTTTGGCATGCTCTCGGGCAAGTACGAGAACGGCGCACGGCCAGACAATGCACGCCTGACCCTGTTCAGCCGCTTTGCCCGTTACTCCAACCCACAGACCGTGGCGGCCTGTAGCCGCTACGTGCAGTTGGCCCGCGAGCACGGCCTGGACCCGGCGCAAATGGCCCTGGCGTTCGTCACCCGACAGCCGTTCGTGACCAGCAACATCATAGGCGCCACCAGCCTGCAGCAACTGGACAGCAACCTGGCCAGCCTTGAACTGAACCTGAGCGCCGATCTGCTGACAGCGATCGAAGCCATTCATCAGGAGCAGCCCAACCCGGCGCCTTGAGCCAAACACTGCGCCCCGCTTCGCGCCGCTGTTACATGGGGTAGACACAATCGCCAAAAAATAAGACGATCCAGCCGGTGATTGACCACTCTACCCTATAAGAACAATGACAATGATGTTTACCCAACCCTCAGCGTCGCTGCGGCGCGTCAGCATCCTGGCCATTGACAAGGTGTTCGCTTCGACCTTGATGCAGGCCAAGGACTTCTTCCACCTCGCCAGCCTGCGCTATAGCAAGCAGCTGGGCCTGGGCTTGCAGCCCATGTTCGACATCCGCCTGGTGAGCCCCGACAGCCAGCCCGTGGACAGCTTCAGCAATGTGCAGTTACCGGTTGACGGCGGCCTGGACGACGCCGATGTGATCATCCTCCCGGCCTACTGGGATGATTTCGACAACTTGCTGCAGCGTTACCCACAGGTGCTGCCGTGGCTGCGTGAACAGCACGCGCGTGGCGCGGTGCTGTGCGCCGAGGCCAGTGGTGTGTTCTGGCTGGCCGAATCCGGCCTGCTCGATGGCAAGGAAGCGACCACCTACTGGCGCTTCTTCAACAGCTTTGCCGAACGCTTCCCGCAGATCCGCCTGAACCAGGACAAGCACCTGACCGATGCCGACAATATCTACTGCGCCGGCGGTGCAACTTCAGCCTGCGACCTGTACATCTACCTGATCGAACGCTTCTGCGGTGCCAACGTCGCCCGTGCGGTGTCCCGCGATATCCTTTACGAAGTGCAACGCAACTACACCCCGGGGCGCATGGGCTTTGGCGGGCAGAAGCTGCACCAGGACCTGATCATCCTGCAGATCCAGCACTGGCTGGAGGAGCACTTCGCCGACAAGTTCCGCTTCGAGGATGTGGCCCGCAACCACGGCATGAGCATCCGCAACTTCATGCGCCGCTTCCAGGGCGCAACAGGTGACAAGCCGTTGCATTACCTGCAACGGTTACGCATCGAGACAGCCAAGGGGTTGTTGTCGAGCACGCGCAAGAGCATCAAGACCATCAGTTACGAGGTGGGCTATGACGATGCCAGTTTCTTTGCGCGGCTGTTCCGCCAGCATACCGAGTTGTCGCCGAACCAGTATCGGCAGCAGTTCATGCAGGAAGCCTGAAAAGGCTTCCAGAGCGGCAGGTTTCGAGCTTCAAGCGACTACAAAAACCAGAGCGGATCGCGCATTGCCCTGAATTTTCCTTGCCGCCTGAAGCTTGCCGCTGGCGTCAGGGCTTGTGCGCGCGCGCCAGGAATTCGTGCGACTGCATCTCCAGCAACCGGCTCAGGGTACGCTGGAACTCGAAGCTCAGACGCCCACCGGTATACAGGTCCTTCAACTCCACCTCGGCCGAGATGATCAGCTTGACGTTGCGATCGTAGAACTCGTCCACCATGTTGATGAAGCGGCGGGCGATGTCGTCGGTGGTGACGCCCATCTGCTCCACGTTGCTCAGCAATACGGCGTGGAAGATCTTGCCCAGCTCAATGTAGTCGTTCTGGCTGCGCGGCCCGTCGCACAGGGCGCGGAAGTCGAACCAGGCGACGTCGTCGCAAGTACGCAGGGCATTGATCGGGCGATTCTCGATCATCAGCACGTCGTTCTCGATCGACTGGGTGCACTCAGGGGTGAGCGCCTTGAAGCTGGCGCGCATGCTCTGGTGCGCCGCGTCATCGAGAGGGAAGTGGAACAGTTCGGCCTGCTCCAGGTGACGCAGGCGGTAGTCGACCCCGCTATCGACGTTCACCACGTCGGTGTACTGCTTGATCATGGCGATGGCCGGCAGGAAGCGCGCACGCTGCAGGCCGTCCTTGTACAGGCCGTCCGGCACGATGTTGGAGGTGGCCACCAGCGACACGCCATTCTTGAACAGCTCTTCCATCAAGGTGCCGAGGATCATGGCGTCGGTAATGTCCGACACGAAGAATTCGTCGAAGCAGATCACCTTGGCCTCTTCGCTGAAGCGCTTGGCAATGATGGTAAGCGGGTTCTTCTCGCCCTTGAGGGTTTTCATCTCCTCGTGCACACGCTTCATGAAGCGGTGGAAGTGCGTACGCATCTTCTGCTTGAACGGCAGCGCTTCGTAGAAGGTATCAACCAGGTAGGTCTTGCCTCGCCCCACCCCACCCCAGAAGTACAGGCCCTTGACCGGAGTCTGCTCCTTCTTGCCGAACAGCTTGCCGAACATGCCCGGCTTGTTGTTCTGCGCGTGCACCAGGTCGTCGTACAGGCGCTGGAGGTGACGCACCGCAGTTTCCTGCGCCGCGTCATGGAAGAAGTCGGGACGTTTCAGATCTGCTTGATAGCGTTCTAAGGGAGTCATGATTCGTTAGCGAGGCAACAAAAAACGGGCCGTCACTGTAGCGATAGGCCCGCTTAATGGCAATCAGTCTGTGGGAGCGGGCGTGCCCGCGAACACCGGCAAAGCCGGTGCCATGCACCGCGGCGCCTGTTTCGCGGGCACGCCCGCTCCCACCGTTTGGCAGCCTCAGTCCTGCTGTGGTGCCAAGGCTTCGTTCAGGCTCTGAATGGCCGCATCACGGGCTTCAGCGTTGTCGAACTGCGGCCCGTCGGCAACCTGCTCGCCATTGAGCCACAGGCCGAAGCTCAGGCCTTCGATGCGGACATCGGCCTCGCCACCTTGCTGCAGCTGCTTGCTCACGGCGCCAGCACTCTTGCCGTCGGCGAAGCTGCGCGACAACAGCAGTTGCTCGCCATCAGCGGCCAGCAGGCGGAAGCGGAAGCTGCCGTCTTCATCACGGAAGCTGACAAAACGCGCGCTCTTGGTGGCTTTTTTCTTCACTTCGGCGGTGGCCTGCACGCTGCTGCGGAATGAACGCAGGCCAACGGCCTCGCGCAGCTGCTCGAGGAACGGCGTGGCGATCTTGCGGGCCTTGGCGGCGCCAGCCAGCAGGATGTCTTCCAGGTCCGCCGGCCGGGCGATCAACTGATGATAGTACTCGCGCTTCTCGGCCAGCTGGCCGTCCAGCAGCTGGAACAGGCGCTGCTTGGCATCGCCCCAGCCCAGGCCCTGCAGCAGCTCTTCGCGGAAACCGGCGCACTGCTCAGGCGTCGAGAAGGCCTGGTACAGGGTGAACAGGTGCGCGTTGTCCGGGTCTTTCGCCTCACCGGGCGCGCGCGAATCGGTGACGATGCGCGAGATGGCGTCTTTCATGTCCTTGGCGCTGGTGAACAACGGGATGGTGTTGTCATAGCTCTTGGACATCTTGCGCCCGTCCAGGCCCGGCAGGGTCGCCACGCTTTCTTCGATCACAGCCTCCGGCAAGGCGAAGAAGTCCTTGCCTTGACCGAACAGATGGTTGAAGCGCTGACCGATATCGCGGGCCATTTCCACGTGCTGGATCTGGTCACGACCGACCGGCACCTTGTTGGCGTTGAACATCAGGATATCGGCGGCCATCAGCACCGGGTAGCTGAACAGGCCCATCGTCACGCCGGCGTCCGGGTCTTCGCCGTTCTCGACGTTCTTGTCCACCGAGGCCTTGTAGGCATGCGCGCGGTTCAGCAGGCCTTTGGCGGCAACGCAGGTCAGCAGCCAGGTCAGCTCGGGGATTTCCGGGATGTCGGACTGGCGATAGAAGGTCACCTTGTCCGGGTCCAGGCCACCGGCCAGCCAGGTGGCGGCGATTTCCAGGCGCGAGCGCTGGATGCGCAGCGGGTCGTCGCACTTGATCAGGGCGTGGTAGTCGGCCAGGAAGTAGAACGAATCGACACCGGGCTGCTGGCTGGCACGGATCGCCGGGCGGATGGCGCCGGCGTAGTTGCCCAGGTGCGGAGTGCCAGTGGTGGTGATACCGGTAAGAATGCGCGTGGTCATGGGTGTTCGCTTATTCAGGCTTGGCTCAGTTCGAAAGGCGCGGCAGCAGCAGATCCTTCAGATCGGTCAGCTTGCCATGGAAGAAGTGTCCGCATTCTGCCACTTTCAGCAGCTCATGGGGACGCGACAGGCTGTCGGACCATTCGTAAACCAGCTGCGGCGCGACGACTTCATCGGCGTCCGGCTGCACCACGGTGAGCGGGCAGCGCTGCGGCATCGGGAATTCGGCGGTCAGGCGCATGACCGCCGGGGCGATCATGAACAGGTGCTGCAACTCGACGCCTGCAGTTTCAAGGCGCCCGGCCAGGCTGGTGGCAACGAAACCACCGAACGAAAAGCCCATCAGCACCAGCGGTAGCCCGGGGTGCCTGGCACGCAGCCATGCTGCAGCGGCCTCGGCATCGGCCACTTCGCCAGCGCCCATGTCGTGGCTGCCGGCGCTCTGGCCGACGCCACGGTAGTTGAAACGCAGGGTCACATAACCGGCATCACGTGCGGTGCGCTGCAGGGTCG
Organism: Pseudomonas alloputida; assembly: GCF_021283545.2. Classification (NCBI taxonomy): domain Bacteria; kingdom Pseudomonadati; phylum Pseudomonadota; class Gammaproteobacteria; order Pseudomonadales; family Pseudomonadaceae; genus Pseudomonas; species Pseudomonas alloputida. The sequence continues at coordinate 5,343,850 of NZ_CP128540.1, forward strand.
AGACCACCTTGTTGAGCATGGTGCCGCCCTGGACCGGGTTGGGGTGGCAGATCAGCACCGCGCCACGGGCATTGGCCACGTCCAGGTACAAGGCTTCCAGCTGGCCGCTGGGGCCATCGATGAACAAGGGGGTTTCGCGGACAAGCAAGGCACTACTCCGTGACCTCGGGAAGGGTCGATTCGTCTAGGTGTGAAATTCTGTTCTGATTTGCGATCGCTCGCGGTATACAGCGCAGGTCTGAGCCGTTAACGTAAAGCAAAGCCGTTTATAGAGGAAGGACTCGTGGAACTCTCGCTCCTTGTTTGGTTGTTGCCAACCCTGGCCCTGGTCATCGGTGTGGCAGTCGGTTTCATTGTTGCCCGCCTGCTGCCCAATGCGGCCCCGAGCAACACCCAGCGTCAACTGGATGACATCCAGAAGCGCTTCGACAGCTACCAGAACGAAGTGGTCACCCATTTCAACAGCACCGCCATGCTGGTCAAGAAACTGACCCAGAGCTATCAGGACGTACAGGATCACCTGGCTGAAGGCGCCAACAGCCTGGCCCTCGATGACGTCACCCGCCAACGCCTGCTGGCTGCGCTGCACTCCGATGCACCGCAAGGCCCGCGTGACCGCCTGACCCCACCTAAAGACACCGCCGAAGTGCCGCGCGACTATGCACCGAAAGCGCCTAACTCGCCGGGCATGCTCGACGAAAGCTACGGGCTCAAGCGTTGATCTGAATGTGACAAAGGCCTCGCAAGAGGCCTTTTTTGTGGGCTGGATTCAATGGCCTCTTCGCGGGCAACCTAACAGCAGGCCTGCAATGCCTGTTCGACATCTGCCAGCAGGTCCTCCACATCCTCCAGCCCCACCGACAGACGCACCAACCCCTCCGATATCCCGTGATGCGCCCGCTCCTGCGGCGTATAGCTGGAATGCGTCATGCTCGCCGGATGCTGCGCCAGCGATTCTGCATCCCCCAGGCTCACCGCCCGGGCAAAGAGCTGCAGTGCATTCATGAAGCGCCGCCCCGCCTCAATGCCACCCTTGAGCTCAAAGGCAATCATCCCGCCAGGCAAACGCATCTGTCGCTGGGCCAACGCGTACTGGGCAAAAGACGGTAGCCCCGGGTAATGAATCAATTCCACCTGCGGCTGCCGGACGAGAAACTCCGCCACCTGCTGGGCATTGGCACAATGCCGGTCCATGCGCAAGGCAAGCGTCTTGATCCCGCGCATCAGCAGCGCCGCGTCATGGGGCGACAGCACTGCCCCGGTCATATCCTTCAGCCCTTCCAGGCGAATGCGATCGACCAACACCTTGCGCCCCACCACCAACCCGGCAGTGATATCACCATGCCCACTGAGGTACTTGGTTGCCGAGTGCACCACCAGGTCCGCCCCCAGCTCCAGTGGCCGCTGCAGGTACGGCGTACAGTAGGTGTTATCGACCACCACATGCACATCATGCCCCCGCACGGCCTCCACAACCGCCGCGATATCCACAAGTTGCATGTTGGGGTTGGCCGGTGTTTCGAAGTAGATCATCCGTGTTTTGCTGCTGATCGCCGCTTTCAGGGCCTTGGCATCGTTGAGATCGACATGGCGAACTTTCACCCCGAACTCACCAATACCGTGGTGCAGAAAAGCGAAGGTACAGCCATACAGGGTGCGCCCGACAATCAGCTCATCCCCAGGCCTGAGCAGGGTCCAGAGGGTTGAGGTAATTGCGCCCATCCCCGATGCCAACGCCAACCCCGCTTCACCGCCCTCCAGCGAAGCCATGCGCTGCTCCAGCAAGGCCAGCGTGGGGTTGGAAATGCGGCTGTAGAAATGCCCAGGCTCCTCCCCGGCGAAGCAGGCAGCACCGTACTCGACAGTGGGGAAGGCATAGGTAGCCGTCTGGTACACCGGTGGCACCAGGGCGCCACCATGGGAAAGCGGGTCATAGCCATGATGAATGGCCCGCGTGGAAAAACCGGTGTTGTGGTGGGAGTCGCGCATGGCAACAGCCTCTTGTGGTTTGCTATAAGCTTATGCCACCGAGCTGCCCGATTTTTTCCAAAATAGCCTACGCATACACGTGCTTGCTGGAACAAAAACAATAATCAACGGACCAGGAGGGCAAAAAATGCCTTCAAGCCTCGACCGCACCGACCGCGCCCTGCTCGCCGCCTTGCAGGACAATGCCCGTCTCACCGTTGCCGAACTCGCCGACCAGGTGGCACTGACTACCTCGCCCTGCTGGCGACGGGTCAAGTTATTGGAGGAAAACGGCTACATCACCGGCTACCAGGCCATCCTCTCGCCCAAGTCGCTGGGGTTTGGTGTGACCGCGTTCGTCAGCATCATGATGGACTCGCACACCAAGGACATGGCGCTGGCGTTTGAACAGCGCCTGATGGAAATCCCCGAGATCGTCGCCTGCCACAACATCTCCGGCCGCTATGACTTTCTGCTGGAGATCCTGGCACGGGACCTGGAGTCGTTTGGCGAATTTACCCGGGAAGTGCTGCAGCGGTTGCCGGGGGTGAAGGAGATCTATTCGAGTTTTTCGTACAAAGCGGTGAAGGAAAGACGGGTGATACCGGTGTCGGAGAAACATATCTGAGACGGATCTTTCCGAGCAACACGAAGCTTCCTACTGATTGACAGGCTGCAGCTGACATACCGCAAATTCGATATACGTAAACCTAGCCCATGTAGTGATCAGGAGAACCTACATGGCACGGGACAATACGTATTATCTCGATGAGGCGCTATACATCAGTGCGCAAGCACCTACAGGTATTGAACTGAGTTTTATCGGTGGCGGTGGGCCGGGCTCAGGTGGCTGGGGGCTAAGCGATGGTTATCCACGCGGCACCAGCCCAACCAAAAATGATATTGCTCGGGTTATTTCCACGCGTAGGGTGCTGACAGAAGAATTTCAAATCATCGAAAAGGACTATTCAGATAAGTATGCTCATGAAACAAACCAGCTTCCTGAAACTATAAATGCACTAAAAGCCCAGATCAAAGCCGAGGCGAGCAGTACAAACGGCGCGGCATCACCATTCGTAACAGAGCAACAAATCCTGTCGTCGCGCATCAGCCAGATTCGTGATGGTTATCTGCAGATTTTACCCGACGCCAACAACTACTTTGGCGTACCCGCATTCTACAAGCGGGGCGACTCAATGATGAGCCGGTTTCTAGACCCGGGTTTCTTCGCAGCAACAACAGGCCAGGAATTAGGCGTGGAATGGGCCACAAGGCTGCAGAAGTCTTGGGAGGGTACGTACCGTTTACACCTGGAAGCTCAGAAGCACCAAGCATTAGCTGACGAACTTCGAGCACTGGCAAGCCAGGTAGATCAGGAAGAACTCAGCCAGCAACCGCTGGATTTGTTGCAGGTGATTGCGCGTAGAACAGCGCAGATCCACACAGAGCGACAAATACATTTCGATTGTTTACCCAACGTCCTTCAGCATGAGCTGGGTCAAACCGTCATTGACGACACGCTCACGCTTGTCCAAACCTTCAGTACCTACCTGGCAACTGCTGCCGCCTTGGTGCAGGCCAAGCAGTCGCAAATTCCCCCCTATCAAGATCAAAACCCGCGCATCAACAGCCCCCTGTCGAAACCACAACTTGAAGGGCTTTTGCACCTTGTAGATGAGCAACGGTTGCGCCGGGCTGGCCCACGCTGGCAGGAATACCACCTGGCACTGGCGCTAACCGAATCGATCAGATTCCTGGGGGTATATGCAGGTGCCACGCAGAACCTGATGCAGCGCGCGGCTGAAGTGGAAAACCTCCAGGCTCAACTCGCTGCACAGGAAGAAGCTGCACGCCAGCAGGCCGAAGCCGAACGCTTGGCTGCTGAAGCCGAGCGCCAAAGGCAAGAGGCTTTGCGGCGTAGTGTCTCCTATATCAATGAAGCGCGGCTAGCGGTATCCACACCTGCCGTAATCCCAATTGGGGCTACCACTTTTGCCGTAGCCGAAGCGGCTTACTCTGCCTTGGCTGAATCGATCGCAGCGGCACTTACCCGGCTTGTTGCTACGACTGTCCCTTCGGTCGCAGTAGGCACCCTTGCGATGGCCTGGCCATCAACGCTGGGCAACAGTGAACGCCAGTACCTCATCAGCACCCCACTCGACAGCCTTAGCCCTGCCGGTGGGCCCGACCTTGCTGCCTTGGCGGCATCCTCGACCAGCATCGACCTGCCCTACCTTCTGGCGGGGGTTGAGAACGAAAACGAACTGGATCTCTACGTGGTGCCGAGTGGCAAGCCGGTGGCGGTACGCGCAGCAACGTTCGACAGCGAGCGGCAGGTCTACAGCCTGGCGCTGGATAATCCGCAACGGATTCTGACCTGGACACCCGCCAGCGCGCCGGGTGGCGATGAGGGAAACTCCACCAGCCTACCGCTAGTCCCGCCTGGTACCGTCGTGTACACCGGCAGCAGCCTGAACCCTGTCGTCACCGAGCAGGAGGGTTACCCCGCGCTTGATCTGCTGGACCAGGAACGGCTGATCATCACCTTCCCCATGGACTCCGGATTACCGCCTATTCTGGTGGTGTTCAAGAGCCCGCGATACGAGGCAGGAACATCGACCGGACATGGTGCACAGGTGTCAGATACATGGCGAAAGGAGGCAGCCAGCCTTGAGGGTGCTCCGATTCCTGCTCAAATTGCAGAACTTCTTAAAAGTAGGGAATTCAGAAATTTTGACGCATTCCGGCGACAGTTCTGGAAAGCGGTGGCTAATGATCCTGAGCTTTCAAAGCAATTTGATGAAATGAGCCTGAGTCGGATGAGAAAAAACGGCTACTCACCGATAGTCGATTTCCCAGACAGCCACCTGAGCCAAAAGACCTTTATACTTCATCATGTAATCCCGATCAGTGAAGGGGGCGGCGTTTATGACATGGATAACATTCGTATTGTCACACCGCTATCGCACAACAGCATTCACTACGGAACAAAACCATGAGTGAAAAAACCAAACTTTCTGACTATACCGAAAACGAATTCTTGGCACTCATAATTGAAATCCACAGAGCCAACTTGGAAGAACCCGATCATGTACTGGGAGGACTTCTTGATCATTTTTCAAAAATCACTGAACACCCCTCAGGCTACGATCTTTTGTACAGACCAAACCCAAAGGAAAATGGTAAACCTGAAAAAGTACTAGAAATAGTCAAGCAATGGCGGCTAGCCAACGGTAAAGACGGTTTCAAGCCCAGCTAACACGAGCAAGGCCCTGAACTCTGAGGGCCTTTTCACCCGAACTGAGCAATAGAAAAAACCCCGCCGAAGCGGGGTTTTCCTTGCAGGCTAGCGCTTAGATCGCGCCACGCTGACGCAGCACGTCCAGCACCTGTTTCACGCCTTCGTCCACGCTGGTGGCCTGGGTGTCGATCACAAGATCAGCATCCAGCGGCACATCGAACGGGAAGCTTTCACCCGGGATGTTGTCGCCACCGGCAGCGTACAGGCCTTGCGGGTCACGCTCGCGGCAAACCAGCGGCGAGGCCTGGACGTAAACGGTCACCAGGCGTTCCTTGCCGATCAGCGCCTTGGCCTGTTCGCGGCCTTCGGCATCCGGGGCCACGAACGCAGCCAGGGTCAGCATGCCGGCTTCGTTGAACTGGCGCGCCACATGGGCGGCGCGGCGCCAGTTCTCGGTACGGCCAGCGCGGTCCTGTGGCAGGCCCTTGTTCAGGTCGTGACGCAGGTTCTGGCCATCGAGCACGTACACCGCACGGCCCATGTCGAACAGCTTGCGCTCAACGGCATAGGCCAAAGTGCTCTTGCCAGCACCCGACAGGCCGCTGAACAGCACGGTGGCTGGCTGCTGGCCGAAGCGCAGGGCGCGCTCTTCGGTGGACACGTGGGCCTGCTTGCCATGATGGCCGGTGCTGCCGTGTGGCAACACTGGCGGGGCGATGATCATGCCGGCGCCAACGGTGCCGTTGGTCAGGCGGTCGATGACGATGAACGCACCGGTGGTGCGGTTGCTGTCGTAACCGTCGAGGGCGATCGAGGTGTCCAGGGCTACCTTGACGCGGCCGATCTCGTTCAGCTGCAGCGCACTGGCAGCGCCCTGCTCCAGGGTGTTCACATCGACCTTGTGGGTGATGCTGGCAATCGAACCTGGCACGTAGCTGGTGGCACGCTTGATGTCGTATTTCTTGCCCGGGAGCATCGGCTCCTCGGCCATCCACACCAGCATGGCGTCGAACTGGTCGGTGACCGGCGGGACGTTGTCGGCATGTACCAGCAGGTCGCCACGGGAGATGTCGATCTCGTCTTCCATGGTCAGGGTCACGGCCTGGCCTGGGCCAGCGTTTTCCAGTTCACCTTCGTAGGTGACGATGGACTTGACCCGGCTGCTCTTGCCCGACGGCAGCACGACAATCTCGTCACCTTTGTGCACCACGCCACTGGCGATGGTGCCCGCGAAGCCGCGGAAGTTCAGGTTGGGACGGTTGACGTACTGCACCGGGAAACGCAGGTCGGTGAAGTTGCGGTCAGCCGAAACCTCGACGGTTTCGAGGATTTCCATCAGCGTCGGGCCGGCGTACCACGGCGATTGCTCGCTGTGGTTGACCACGTTGTCACCCTTGAGCGCCGACATCGGCACGAAGTGCAGGCTGCTCGGGGTCAGGTTGATGGCTTCGGCGAACTTCAGGTAGTCGGCCTTGATCGACTCGAAGACGCCTTCATCGAAGCCCTTCAGGTCCATCTTGTTGACCGCGACCACGATGTGCTTGATACCCAGCAACGACGCGATGTAGCTGTGGCGACGGGTCTGGGTCTGCACGCCGTAGCGGGCATCGACCAGGATGATCGCCAGGTCGCAGGTGGACGCACCGGTGGCCATGTTGCGGGTGTACTGCTCATGGCCCGGGGTGTCGGCGATGATGAACTTGCGCTTGGCGGTGGAGAAGTAGCGGTAGGCGACATCGATGGTGATGCCCTGCTCGCGCTCGGCCTGCAGGCCATCTACCAGCAGCGCCAGGTCGACTTCTTCGCCGGTGGTGCCGACTTTCTTCGAATCGCGGGTGATGGCCTCGAGGTGGTCCTCGTAGATCATCTTCGAGTCGTGCAGCAGGCGCCCGATCAGGGTGCTCTTGCCGTCATCCACGTTGCCGCAGGTGAGAAAACGCAGCAGTTCTTTACGCTCGTGCTGAGCCAGATAAGCGAGGATATCTTCGCTGATCAAATCGGATTGGTGCGACATGGAGTAACCCTGAAAATTAGAAGTAGCCCTGACGTTTTTTGTCTTCCATGGAACCGGCGCCATCGTGGTCGATGACCCGGCCCTGGCGCTCGGAAGTGCGCGTCAGGAGCATTTCCTGAATGATGTCGGTGAGCGTCTCGGCTTCCGACTCGACAGCGCCCGTCAGCGGGTAGCAGCCGAGGGTACGGAAACGCACCTTCTTCTTGACGATGCGGGCTTTTTCTTCCTCGGAGAGGTGCTCGAGGATGCGTTCGTCGTCGATCATGATCAGGGTGCCGTTCTTCTCGATGACTTCACGCTCGGCGGCGAAGTACAGCGGCACGATCGGGATGCCTTCAAGGTAGATGTACTGCCAGATGTCCAGTTCGGTCCAGTTCGACAGCGGGAAGACGCGGATCGACTCGCCCTTGTTGACCTTTCCGTTGTACACGTTCCACAGCTCGGGGCGCTGGTTCTTCGGGTCCCAGCGGTGCTTGCTGTCACGGAACGAATACACACGTTCCTTGGCCCGCGACTTCTCTTCGTCGCGGCGCGCACCACCGAAGGCAGCGTCGAAACCATGCTTGTCCAGCGCCTGCTTCAGGCCTTGGGTCTTCATGATGTCGGTGTGCTTGGAACTGCCATGGGTGAACGGGTTGATACCTTGCGCCACACCCTCGGGGTTGACGTGGGTGATCAGCTCCAGGCCCATTTCCTCGACCATCTTGTCGCGGAAGCTGTACATCTCCTGGAATTTCCACTGGGTGTCGACGTGCATCACCGGGAACGGCAGCTTGCCCGGGAAGAAGGCCTTGCGCGCCAGGTGCAGCATCACGGCGGAGTCCTTGCCGATCGAGTACAGCATCACCGGGTTGTCGAACTCGGCGGCCACCTCGCGGATGATGTGGATGCTCTCCGCCTCCAGCTGTTTCAAGTGCGTCAGTTTGTCGACCATGGCTACTCACGAAAAACGATCTTATGGACGGCCTGCGGGCCGTGTTCGAGCGAGCCACTTTATCACAGCAGCTGCTTCTATTTAGGAGGCTGGCTAGATCGAAAAAGTCTAACGATATGACTGGGGGTTTGGGCTGGCAGGGCCGGCCTCTTCGCGGGTGAACCCGCTCCTATGAGGCCCGCGAAGGGGGGCGACACCGCCTTCAGATGGGATTCGGGCAATCGATGAACAGGTGCTCCACGGCAAACCGTCGTGCCAGGTAATCGCCCAGCGCCTGCACCCCGTAGCGCTCAGTGGCATGGTGCCCGGCAGCAATGAAGCTGACGCCATTCTCGCGCGCACTGTGGTAGGTCTGCTCGGACGCCTCGCCGGTCAGGTACAGGTCGACCCCAGCGGCAATCGCCGTGTCGATATAGCCCTGCCCGCCGCCGGTGCACCAGCCCACCCGGCGGATCATTTCATTGCCTTCGACCAGCAACGGCTCACGCCCCAGCACCTGTTGCACCCGGCGGGCAAAATCGCGCGCGGTCATGGATTCGGCGAGCGAACCAATCAGCCCGACCACTTTGGGGTTTTCCGGGTCTAGCGGCCCTTCGACAGTGATCTTCAGTCGCCGCGCCAGCTGCACATTGTTGCCCACGTCCGGGTGCACGTCCAAGGGCAGGTGGAACGCCAACAGGCTTATATCGTTATTCAGCAAGGTCTTCAGGCGACGCTGGCGAATACCGGTGATGCACGGGTTCTCGCCCTTCCAGAAATAACCGTGGTGCACCAGCACCAGATCGGCCTCGGCCTCGACCGCGGCATCCAGCAATGCCTGGCTGGCGGTAACACCACTGACAATACGGCTGACCTGCGGCCGGCCTTCGACCTGCAGGCCATTTGGGCAATAATCCTGGATCTTCGCGCTGCCCAGGTAACGCTCGGCTTCCTCGACCAGGGTGTTTAGAGCGACGGCCATGAAAATCTCCTCGAAAACTGCGCTTTTCTCGGGCGCAACGCCTGACGAACGCCCGTATAATGCCGGCCATTATGGGCCGTCGCTGTCACTGGGGGAACCGGTGTATGATCGCGCGCGCTCATGCCCCACTGCCAGGCCGCTGGCCCATGCTCTTTCCAGGATTCGTTCATGTTCAAGGCTTTGCGTTACTTCGGCTGGCCCCTGCTTACCGGCATACTGATCGCCATGCTGATCATCCAGCGTTTTCCGCAATGGGTCGGGCTGCCCAGCCAGGACGTCAACCTGCAGCAAGCGCCACAGACTACCCGGATCATGCAAGGCCCGGTGTCGTACGCCGACGCCGTGACCCTGGCCGCCCCGGCGGTGGCCAACCTGTACACCACCAAGGTGGTGAACAAAAGCGCCCACCCGCTGTTCGAAGACCCGCAGTTCCGCCGCTTCTTCGGCGATAACCTGCCCAAACAGCGCCGCTGGGAATCAAGCCTGGGTTCGGCGGTAATCATGAGCCCAGAGGGCTACCTGCTGACCAACAACCATGTCACCAGCGGCGCCGACCAGATCGTCGTAGCCCTGAAGGATGGCCGCGAAACCCTGGCCCGCGTGATCGGCAGCGACCCGGAAACCGACCTGGCGGTGCTGAAGATCGACTTGAAGAACCTCCCGGCGATCACCATCGGCCGTTCCGACACCATTCACATCGGCGACGTGTCGCTGGCCATCGGCAACCCGTTCGGCGTCGGCCAGACTGTGACCATGGGCATCATCAGCGCCACTGGCCGCAACCAGCTGGGGCTGAACAACTACGAAGACTTCATCCAGACCGACGCGGCGATCAACCCGGGCAACTCCGGTGGTGCGCTGGTGGATGCCAATGGCAACCTGATCGGCATCAATACCGCGATCTTCTCCAAGTCGGGTGGCTCGCAGGGCATCGGCTTCGCCATCCCGGTAAAACTCGCACTGGAGGTGATGAAGTCGATCGTCGAACACGGCCAGGTGATCCGTGGCTGGCTGGGTATCGAAGTGCAGCCACTGAGCCAGGAGCTGGCAGAATCGTTCGGCATGAAGGACCGCCCAGGCATCGTGGTGGCGGGTATCTTCCGCGAAGGGCCAGCGGCCAAGGCCGGGTTGCACCTGGGTGACGTGATCCTGAGCATCAATGGCGAGCCGGCCGGCGACGGACGCAAGTCGATGAACCAGGTAGCGCGGATCAAGCCCAACGAGAAGATAACCATCGAGGTGATGCGCAACGGGCAGCAGTTGAAGCTGATCGCCGAGGTGGGGCTGCGGCCGCCACCGGCGCCGGCTGCCAGCCAGGAAGAGAAATAAACCCAGGGCCGCGAAGGGCTGCCGCGCAGCCCAAACAGCATCAATGCAGGATCTGGCTGAGGAACAACTTGGTCCGGTCACTGCGCGGCCGGTCGAAGAAGTCATCCGGCGCGGCCTGCTCCACAATCTCGCCCTTGTCCATGAAGATAACCCGGTTCGCCACGGTACGGGCAAAGCCCATTTCGTGGGTCACGCAGAGCATGGTCATGCCATCCTCGGCCAGGCCCACCATGGTATCGAGCACTTCCTTGACCATTTCCGGGTCCAGTGCCGAGGTCGGCTCGTCGAACAGCATGATCTTGGGCTTCATGCACAACGCGCGGGCAATGGCCACACGCTGCTGCTGGCCGCCAGACAACTGGCCAGGGTACTTGTGTGCCTGCTCCGGAATCCGCACACGCTCCAGGTAGTGCATGGCAATTTCCTCGGCCTTGCGCCGTGGCATCTTGCGCACCCACATCGGCGCCAGGGTGCAGTTCTCCAGGATGCTCAGGTGCGGGAACAGGTTGAAGTGCTGGAACACCATGCCCACCTCGCGGCGGATGGCCTCGATCTGCTTGAGGTCGTTGGTCAGTTCCACGCCATCGACCACGATGCGCCCTTGCTGGTGCTCTTCCAGGCGGTTAAGGCAGCGGATGGTGGTGGACTTGCCCGAGCCGGACGGCCCGCACAGCACGATGCGTTCGCCCTGGCGCACGTTCAGGTTGATGTCCTTGAGCACATGGAACTGGCCGTACCACTTGTTCACACCCTGCATCTGGATGATGCCTTCGGGGCCAGCAGGCTGCTTGATCGCTTCACTCATTTCGAAACTCCTAACGCTTGTGGCCAGTGTCCAGCTTGCGCTCCAGATGCATGGAGTAGCGGGACATACCGAAACAGAAAATCCAGAACACCAGGGCGGCGAACACGTAGCCCTCGGTGGCCATGCCCAACCAGGCAGGGTCTGCGGCTGCTTGCTTGACGCTGTTGAGCAGGTCGAACAGGCCGATGATGATCACCAGGCTGGTGTCCTTGAACAGGGCAATGAAGGTGTTGACGATGCCGGGGATCACAAGCTTCAGCGCCTGCGGCAAGATCACCAGCCCCATCGAGCGCCAGTAGCCAAGGCCCATGGCCGCGGCGGCTTCGTACTGGCCCTTGGGGATGGCCTGCAGGCCGCCGCGCACCACCTCGGCGATGTACGCCGACTGGAACAGGATCACACCGATCATCGCCCGCAGCAGCTTGTCGAAGCTCATGCCTTCTGGCAGGAACAACGGCAGCATCACCGACGACATGAACAGTACGGTGATCAGCGGTACGCCCCGCCAGAACTCGATGAAGGTTACGCACACCACTTTCACGGCCGGCATCCTCGAACGCCGGCCCAGTGCCAGCAGGATGCCCAGCGGCAAGGCGCCGACGATGCCCACGGTGGCGATCACCAGGGTCAGCATCAGCCCGCCCCACTGGCTGGTCGGTACGCTTTCCAGGCCCAGATACCCCCCGTGCAGCAGGGTGTAGGCCAGCACCGGGTACAGCACCAGGAAGCCCAGGCCGTAGAAGGCTTTGCGCGGGAAACGCTTGATGAACAGCGGCGCGGCGCCGAGCACGGCAAGCCACACGGTCAGGTCCACACGCCAGCGCAGTTCAGTCGGGTAATAACCGTACATGAACTGGCCAAAGCGCTGCTGCACGAACACCCAGCAGGCGCCTTCCTTGGTGCAATCGGCGCGCGTGGTGCCAACCCAGTTGGCATCGATCAACGCCCACTGCAGTAACGGCGGCACGATCAGCCACACCAGGTAGATGGCGAACAGGGTCAACAGCGTGTTAAGCCAGCTGGAGAACAGATTGGCACGCATCCATGCGAGCACGCCGACGGTTTTCACCGGTGGCGGCATATCGGGTTTGAAAACATGGGCATTCACGGGCGTATCCTCACCGCTCGATCAGCGCAATGCGCTTGTTGTACCAGTTCATCAGCAGCGAAATGCTGATGCTGATGGCGAGATAGACACTCATGGTGATGGCGATCACCTCGATGGCCTGGCCGGTCTGGTTGAGCACGGTACCGGCGAACAGCGAGACCATCTCCGGGTAGCCGATACCGGCCGCCAGCGAAGAGTTCTTCGCCAGGTTCAGGTACTGGCTGGTCAGCGGCGGAATGATCACCCGCAGTGCCTGGGGGATGATCACCTTGCGCAGGGTCGGGCCCTCGCGCAGGCCCAACGAGCGCGCGGCTTCGGTCTGGCCATGACTGACCGAACGGATGCCGGAACGCACGATTTCGGCGATGAAGGCTGCCGTATAGATAGTCAGCGCCAGGGTCAGCGCCAGCAGCTCGGGGATCAGCACCCAGCCCCCGACGAAGTTGAAGCCCTTGAGCTGCGGCATGTCCCAAGTTACCGGGCTGCCGAACAACAGCACGCTCAGGCTCGGAATGGCGATGAACAGCAGCAGCCCCGCCCAGAACTTGTGGAACGGCACGCCCGTCTCGTTGAAACGCTTGTTGGCGTAGCGCACCATCAGGGCAATAGCAGCAATGGCCAGCGCCAAAGCCACCACAAATGGCCAGAAGCCATCGGCTATGGACGCGCCAGGCATGTTCAAGCCACGGTTGCTGATGAAGAACATGTCCTCGATGTTGATGCTGCCCCGCGGTCCCGGCAGGGTCAGGAACACGGCGAAATACCAGAACAGGATCTGCAACAACGGCGGAATGTTGCGGAAGGTTTCCACATAGACGGTCGCCAGCTTGTTGATCATCCAGTTCGGTGACAGGCGAGCCACACCGATGATGAAGCCCAGTATCGTCGCCAGAATGACGCCGATGAAGGTCACCAACAGCGTATTGAGCAGGCCGATGACGAACACCCGCGCATAACTGTCGGATTCCACATAGGGGATCAGGTGCTGGGCGATACCGAAGCCGGCACTGCGGTCGAGGAAGTCGAAGCCCGAGGTGATGCCCCGGTGTTGCAGGTTGGTTTGCGTGTTGTGGAACAGGTACCAGCCCAGGCCGACCACGAAGACGATCGTGAGGATCTGGAACAGCCACGCGCGCACACGCGGATCGTTAAGGGACAAGCCCTTGGGTGCGCCGATTTGATTTTGCATGAAGTGCCCCGGACAGTAGGGATTCGAACAGCCTGCGGCGGCGGGATGCCGCCGCAGGGTGCAGCCATCAGCGCACTGGAGGCGCGTACTGGATGCCGCCGTTGTTCCACAGGGCGTTCATGCCACGGTCGATCTTCAAGTCAGTGCTCTGGCCCAGGTTCTTCTCGAACACTTCGCCATAGTTACCCACTTGCTTGACGATCTGCACTACCCAGTCTTTGGGCAGCTTGAGGTCCTTGCCATACTCGCCATCCGCACCCAGCAGTCGGGCGACATCCGGGTTCTTGGTGGCCTTGGCCTCGGCCTCGACGTTCTTGGAAGTGATGCCCGCTTCTTCGGCATTGAGCATGGCGAACAGGGTCCACTTGACGATGCTGAACCACTCCTCGTCGCCTTTACGCACTACCGGGCCCAGCGGCTCCTTGGAGATGGTTTCCGGCAACACCACGTATTCGGTCGGCGCGGCCAGCTTGGAGCGCTGGGCGAACAGCTGCGATTTGTCCGAAGTCAGCACGTCGCAACGGCCCGACTCCAGCGATTTGGCGCTCTCGTCAGAGGTGTCGAAGGTAATCGGGGTGTACTTCAGGCCATTGGCGCGGAAGAAGTCCGACACGTTCAGCTCGGTGGTGGTGCCGGCCTGGATGCAGATGGTCGCGCCATCGAGCTCCTTGGCGCTGGAAACGCCGAGCTTCTTGTTGACCAGGAAGCCGACGCCGTCATAGTAGGTGACACCCGCGAACACCAGGCCCATGCCGGCATCGCGCGAGCTGGTCCAGGTGGTGTTACGCGACAGTACGTCGACCTCGCCCGACTGCAGGGCAGTGAAGCGTTCCTTGGCGTTGAGCTGGCTGAACTTGACCTTGGTGGCATCGCCGAACACGGCGGCGGCCACGGCGCGGCAGACATCGGCATCGATGCCGACGATCTTGCCCTGCGCATCAGGTACCGAGAAGCCTGGAAGACCGTCGCTCACGCCACACTGGACGAAGCCCTTCTTCTTTACCGCATCGAGGGTGGCGCCGGCCTGGGCAGTGCTCACGGCGCCCAGCGCGGCGGCAGCGGTCAGGACTGCCAGGGTGGTTTTCAACATCTTCATTCACAACCTCCAAATCGCTCTTGTTGTATCGAGCCGGAATTGCACCGCACCCTTTTGAGGCGTATCCGACCCGTATTGGCTTGTTATTGGGTCAATTGGCGCAATGGACTGTTCTGTGACAGCCTTCGCGTGCAGAGGGTGTTACCGTCACGGCCTGCCCTTTGCATCACAGGTTTAGTTGCAAACCGCGTACCAAATTTTCTGGCTGTAGCGTTTAAGCGCTCGTCAAGTAGGAAAAGTTGTATCGTTGCGACATTCTTTTTCCGACAATCATTTCCGGTGCTTTCTTTTCACGCACGCCATAACAAGACCCGCACACTTTCGGAGCAGTCATGACCAACCCGCTGATTCTCGAACCACAGAAAACCGCTGACGCCTGTGTGATCTGGTTGCACGGTCTGGGGGCCGACCGTTACGACTTCCTACCTGTGGCCGAATTCATGCAGGAGCGCTTGCTCAGCACACGCTTCATCATGCCCCAGGCACCGACCCGCCCCGTGACCATCAACGGCGGCTATGCCATGCCCAGCTGGTATGACATCAAGGCCATGACCCCGGCCCGTGCCATCGACGAAGCGCAGCTGGAAGAATCTGCCGAGCAGGTGGTTGCCCTGATCAAGGCCGAACAGGCCAAAGGCATCGACCTGACGCGGATCTTCCTGGCCGGCTTCTCCCAGGGCGGCGCGGTGGTGCTGCACACTGCCTATATAAAGTGGCAGGAAGCACTGGGCGGGGTGATCGCCCTGTCCACCTATGCCCCCACCTTCAATGACCAGCACCAGTTGAGTGCCTGCCAGCAACGCACCCCGGCCCTGTGCCTGCATGGCGTGCATGACTCGGTGGTCATCCCGTCCATGGGCCGTACCGCCTTCGAGTACCTGAACACCTGGGGCGTCGCTGCCCGCTGGTACGAATACCCGATGGAACACGAAGTGGTGGTCGAAGAACTGAACGATATCCACGACTGGCTGAGCAAGCAGCTGCAATAGGCAGCCTCGCTTGTAGTTGTGGGCGTATTCCGCTACGCCGCGCCCGGATCTTGCATTACACTGCCCGGCGTACATTCCTTAATCAGTTGATGAGACGACCGTGCTCAAAGCACTCAGAAAAATATTCGGCAAGGGAGAGGCCGCACCACAAGCCGCCGCTCCTGCTGCCAGCGTGACGCCGGAAGCCCGGCCCGCGGCAAAACCGGCCGCACCCCATGCCAACCCCGCCCCCAAGGCTGAGCAACCTGCCGCCGCGACGCCACCTGCCGATCAACCGGCCAAGGACAAACCGCGCCGCGAACGCAAGCCCAAGCCACAGGCCAGCCTGTGGAAGCCCGAAGACTTCGTGGTCGAGCCGCAGGAAGGCAAAACCCGCTTCCACGACTTCAAGCTGTCCAACGAGCTGATGCACGCCATCCACGACCTGGGCTTCCCGTACTGCACGCCGATCCAGGCGCAGGTCCTGGGTTACACCCTGCGTGGCCAGGACGCCATCGGCCGGGCCCAGACGGGCACCGGCAAGACGGCCGCCTTCCTGATCTCGATCATTTCCCAGTTGCAGCAGACGCCACCGCCTAAAGAGCGCTACATGGGCGAGCCGCGGGCGCTGATCATCGCCCCCACCCGCGAGCTGGTGGTGCAGATCGCCAAGGACGCCGCTGCCCTGACCAAGTACACCGGCCTGAACGTGATGAGCTTCGTCGGTGGCATGGACTTCGACAAGCAGCTCAAAGCCCTGGAAGCGCGCCACTGCGATATTCTGGTGGCTACGCCGGGCCGCCTGCTGGACTTCAACCAGCGTGGTGAAGTGCACCTGGACATGGTCGAGGTGATGGTGCTTGACGAAGCCGACCGTATGCTCGACATGGGCTTCATCCCCCAGGTCCGCCAAATCATTCGTCAGACACCGCCTAAAAGCGAGCGCCAGACCCTGCTGTTCTCCGCCACCTTCACCGACGATGTGATGAACCTGGCCAAGCAGTGGACCACCAACCCGGCCATCGTCGAGATCGAGCCGGAGAACGTGGCCAGCGAAACGGTGGAGCAGCACGTGTATGCGGTGGCCGGCAGCGACAAGTACAAACTGTTGTACAACCTGGTGACCCAGAACAAGTGGGAACGGGTGATGGTGTTCGCCAACCGCAAGGACGAAGTGCGGCGCATCGAGGAAAAGCTGGTACGCGACGGTATCAATGCGGCCCAGCTGTCGGGCGACGTGCCGCAGCACAAACGCATCCGAACCCTGGAGAGCTTCCGCGAAGGGCGCATCACCGTGTTGGTCGCCACCGACGTGGCCGGGCGTGGGATCCATATCGATGGCATCAGCCACGTGATCAACTTCACCCTGCCGGAAGACCCTGACGACTACGTGCACCGCATTGGCCGTACCGGCCGTGCCGGCACCAGTGGTGTATCGATCAGCTTTGCCGGTGAGGATGACTCGTATCAGCTGCCGGCGATCGAAGCGCTGCTGGGGCGCAAGATCAAGTGCGAGATGCCGCCGGATGAACTGCTCAAGCCGGTGCCGCGCAAGCATCACTGACCTTCAGCGGGCTACACGCGCCCTGTGGGAGCGGCCTTGTGCGGCCCAATCGCCACACAAGCCCCCCTGTAGGAGCGGGTTTACCCGCGAATACGGTAGTGGCGGCAACGGTGAACGGCGGGTGGAGATTGGCCAGCAGGGCCGGCCCTTTCGCGGGTAAACCCGCTCCTACAGGCGACCGGTGGCGCCTTGATTACCAGCGCCCCGCCGCATCCTGGTCACTCTGCCGCCCCTCCACCCACCTTGGCCCTTCCTGAGTATTCTCCTTCTTCCAGAACGGCGCCCGGGTCTTCAGGTAGTCCATGATGAAGTTGCAGGCATCGAACGCCGCCTGCCGATGGGCACTGGCCACCCCCACGAACACAATCGGTTCGCCCGGTTCCAGCGCACCGATGCGGTGCAGCACCTCCACCTTCAATAGCGGCCAACGCTGCTCGGCCTCGACCACGATCTTGGCCAGGGCCTTTTCGGTCATGCCCGGATAGTGTTCGAGGAACATCCCCGCCACTTCGCGGCCATCGTTGAAATCCCGCACATAGCCGACAAAACCGACCACCGCGCCCACGCCCACATTGGCTGCATGCATGGCATTGGTCTCAGCCCCCGGGTCGAACGCGCCTTCCTGCACTCGCACAGCCATGTTCAGCCTCCGGTCACCGGTGGGAAGAACGCCACTTCATCGCCCTCTTCCAGCGGTTCATCGAGCTTGCACAGCTCTTCGTTGCGCGCGCACATCAGGTTCTGCTCGGCCAGCACTTCATACTGCCCGCCCTTGGCAACCAAGGCCTGGCGCACATCATCGAGCACCTTGAACGCCCCCTCCACCCGCTCGGCATCCACGCCCAACAGTTCGCGGTAACGGGCGAAGTACATCACTTTGACCTTCATCACGCCTCCACCTTGTAGTGGCCACTCTTGCCACCGAGTTTTTCCAGCAGGCGCACCTGCTCGATGACCATACCTTTATCCACAGCCTTGCACATGTCATAGATCGTCAGCGCGGCCACGCTGGCGGCGGTCAGCGCCTCCATCTCCACACCGGTCTGCCCGGCCAGCTTGCAGCGGGCGACGATGCGCACGGCATCCTGCCCCTCGGCGCTGAGCTCGACCTTGACGCTGGTGAGCATCAGCGGGTGGCACAGCGGAATCAGGTCGCTGGTTTTTTTCGCCGCCTGTATCCCGGCAATGCGCGCCACGGCGAACACGTCACCCTTGGGGTGTTCGCCGTCGACGATCATCTGCAAGGTCTGCGGCAACATGCGCACCCGCGCCTCGGCGGTAGCCTCGCGCTCGGTCACGGCCTTTTCAGTGACGTCGACCATGTTGGCCCGCCCCTGGGAATCAAGATGTGTCAGCACTGCTCTGCTCCTGTGAAGGGAGTTCGCAGTGTAAACCTGTGGGTCAGGTTTGAGCAGAGGTATGTGTCGGCAGGTTTGGCCTCTTCGCGGGCACGCCCGCTCCCACAGGAGCTCCACGGCCTCGAATCAAGTGGAGTTCCTGTGAACGGGCGCGTCCACGAAGAGGCCGGGCAGTAATCTGCCCGGCTACAGGGTTTACAAATGAGACTCGGCGTACTCGGCCAGCACCGAGCGAGGCACGCCCTGCAGGGTGATGTGCACGCCATGGGGGAAGTCCTTGAAGCGCTCGGTCAGGTAGGTCAGGCCCGAGCTGGTCGCGGACAGGTAGGGGGTGTCGATCTGCGCCAGGTTACCCAGGCAGACCACCTTGGACCCGGAGCCGGCACGGGTGATGATGGTTTTCATCTGGTGCGGCGTCAGGTTCTGGCACTCGTCAATCAGGATCAGGCTCTGCTGGAAGCTACGGCCACGGATGTAGTTCAGCGACTTGAACTGCAGCGGCACGCGCTCAAGGATGTATTCGACGCTGCCATGGGTGCTTTCGTCATCCATGTGCAAGGCTTCGAGGTTGTCGGTGATGGCGCCCAGCCACGGCTCCATCTTCTCTGCTTCGGTACCCGGCAGGAAGCCAATCTCCTGATCCAGCCCCTGCACGCTGCGGGTGGCGATGATGCGCCGGTAGCGCTTGCTGACCATGGTTTGCTCGATGGCCGCAGCCAGTGCCAGGATGGTTTTACCGGAGCCGGCGGCGCCGGTCAGGTTCACCAGGTGGATATCCGGGTCCAGCAGGGCGAACAGCGCCAGGCTTTGATGAATGTCGCGTGGTTTCAGGCCCCAGGCTTCCTGGTGCAGCAAAGGCTCCTGGTGCAGGTCGAGTAGCAGCAGTTCGTCGTCACGAATGCCCTTGATCCACCCGACGAAGCCCTGCTCATCGATGATGAACTCGTTGACGTGCACGGCTGGCAGGTTGTCGATCATCTGTACCCGATGCCAGGTGCGGCCGCGCTCCTGGCGGGTATCGACCTTGCTCACGCGGTCCCAGAACGAGCCGGTGACCGAATGGTAGCCCTTGGACAGCAAGGACACGTCATCGACCAGTTGGTCGGTGCTGTAGTCCTCAGCCGCTATACCGCAAGCGCGCGCCTTCAGGCGCATGTTGATGTCTTTGGTGACCAGCACGACGTCCAGGTCGGTGCGCCGGGCCCGGACTTCGAGCAACTGGTTGATGATGATGTTGTCGTTGAGGTTTTCCGGCAGCAGCTTGTTCGGCTCGTTGCGCGGGGTCATCAGGATGGACAGGAACCCCTTGGGGCCGCTCTTGTTGCGCTGGATCGGTACGCCCTGCTCGACATCGCTGGGCGAAGCGTCACCGAGGGTCTGGTCTATCAGGCGGATGGCCTGGCGGCATTCGGCGGCGATGCTCTGTTTGCCGGTCTTGAGCTTGTCGAGTTCCTCCAGCACCGTCATCGGGATGGCGACATGGTGCTCCTCGAAGTTCAGTAACGCGTTAGGGTCGTGAATCAGGACGTTGGTATCGAGCACATACAGGATTGGCTTGCTGGAGGAAGGGTTGCGTCCTTGGTCATCCATACTCGGTCACCTTATGTCGAAGCCACACGGCGTGGTCTGTTACGCCGCAGAGTGACTGCCGCTGTCCCCGTATCCGCGTTGTTACGGGCGGGAAGCGAACCTGGCTAGGTGGGCCTGGATGACGCCACCTGTGCTGCAGGAATCGGCTGTCTGGTTTCTTCATACCGCAAAAACCATGACCGAAAAAAGCACTTTTACGCATTTTTGAAGTTTATTTTTCCGATTGACGAAGAGGCCTTGGCGCCAGCGTCAGAGGGGACTACGCTCAGAAGTCATACCCTCTATTCGCGGTATCCATATTCCCGGCAATCCTCCCAGCCGATGCCGCTTTGCGCGGTATTGCGCAGCAGCCAATCCACCGCCGGCTGCGCCTTGGGAAGGCTGTCATGAAACTGGATCACGCCCTTGCGCCACAACAACATCAGGGTCAATACGCGCTGTGCGGATGCCTCTGCGCTCAATGCACCGTCATCCTGGGCATCGATGTCCCACAACGATACCCGCAACTGCTGGCGGGCCATGAACGCCTCGCCGTCAGCCCGGCGCTGGCCATAAGGTGGACGGAACAGCGGCACATACTGCTCGGGTAGATCAGCCTGCACCCGCGCCTGGCTGCGCCGCAGCGAATCCTGCCAGTCGGTCCACTGCGCATGGGAGCGGTACTCCCACCCCTGGATACCCACGCACTGCCCGTCATAGAGCTGGCGCAAGGCGTTTGCCGAGGCACCATCACGGCGTTGCTGCAAGCGGTTACCAAGCGTGAAGAACGTGCCTTCGAGCTTTTGCCGGCGCAGGTAATCGGTGAGTAGATCCGTACTGCCCCCCTCGGGCCCGGGCCCGCCGACAAAGGTCAGCAGGAACATGCGGTCGTTCAGTTCGTCACCCTTGCGCTCACGCGAAGACAGCCGCTCGATTTCGCTGCTGGTCTGCGGCAGCAACGCCGCCTTGCGCAGTTGCTCGTCCAGGTAGCGGACATGGAACTGGTGGCTCGGCTCGATCCAGCCGGTATAGAACGCACCGACATCGGCAGCGAACGTCGCCGCTTGTGTGCGCAACTCCGCCATGGACGTAACCGGGTAGCAGAATGATGCATCCTGCTCACAACTGCGCTGCGCCTGTTGATACCCCTCCCACAACCGCTGCCACATGCGCGCCCGAATCTGGCGCACCTTCTGCAGATTGATCTGCCGCAACCCCAGCCGGGCCGCCAGGCTTGCGTCATCCAGCAACTCGCTTTCGTGCAGCGCTTGAGCGAACGAAAGGATTTCTGCCCGAGAGGCCACATCGAACAGCGCCGGGCTGTCCAGCTGTTCGGGCCACAGGCTGCGGTCCAGGCTGACCTGGGGTGAAGGGGCGGCTTGCACGGCCAGGCTCAGCAGGCCGGCCAGCAAGGCAGAAGCAATGCGCACAGTGGAAGGCTCCGCAACGACAAAACGCGAACTATAGCGTCTGCACCGACCATGGGCTGTGACTATCGTCGCCATAGTTTGGACTTGTACCGCCCACCCCGTAGAATCCTCGGCCAACGATGCCAGGAGCCGACCCGATGCTGACGGTGATTTCCCCCGCCAAGACCCTCGACTACGACACCCCGCCAGTGACCGAGCGTTTCACCCTGCCCCAGTACCTGGATGAATCCCAGGCCCTGATCCAGCAGCTGCGCGAACTGTCGCCGGCGCAGATCAGCGAGCTGATGCACCTGTCCGACAAGCTCGCCGGCCTGAATGCTGCGCGCTTTGGCAGCTGGACCCCAGACTTCACCCCGGCCAATGCCAAGCAGGCGCTGCTGGCGTTCAAGGGTGACGTGTACACCGGCCTCGATGCCGAGAGCCTGAGTGAAGACGACTTCAGCTACGCTCAGGGCCACCTGCGCATGCTCTCGGGCCTATATGGCCTGCTGCGCCCGCTCGACCTGATGCAGCCCTACCGCCTGGAGATGGGCACCAAGCTGGCCAACGCCCGCGGCAAGGACCTGTACGCCTTCTGGGGCACGCGCATCAGCGAATGGCTGAATCAGGCCCTGGCCGACCAAGGCGATGACGTGCTGTTGAACCTGGCCAGTAACGAGTATTTCAGTGCAGTGAAACGCAGTGCACTGAAGGCCCGGGTAATCAACGTCGACTTCAAGGACCAGAAAAACGGTCAGTACAAGATCATCAGCTTCTACGCCAAGAAAGCCCGCGGCATGATGAGCCGCTTCGTCATCCAGCAGCGCATCAGCACCCCGGAACAGCTCAAGCAGTTCGATGCTCAGGGGTACTACTACAGTGCCGAGCAGTCCAAGCCAGACCATTTGGTGTTCCTGCGCGATCACCCCGCGGAGTGAGCCTGTCACGCCCTCTTCGCGGCTGAAGCCGCGAAGAGGTCAGCCGCCGTGATCCGCCTCTGCCCTGCAACAGGGCACGCTGCAAACCGCCATCACGCCACGAATCCGACGCCAAAAATCCGTCGCACCTCCCTTTATCGCCAAACGCCATAAGACCGTTCATACCTTTTTTGACGAATTCTGAAAAAATTTTTCAGATGCTGGCATAAAAATATCTCGCAACAGTTACGTCCTTTATACACGGGGGTGAAACACCCGCGTGCTATCAATTTGAAACTGTCCGCAACTGAATAAATATTTAGAAATCTTTCATTCGGGCGAAACTGGCTCAGGAACTTCTGCCAAAGCCAATCGCTCATAGTGCCGTAACGATTTTCCTGCCTACGGGCTGTGAGAGATGACTTACAGATGACAGCAGCGGGTATCCACTGCCCGCCATGAGAAAATCGACAGGGATCACGGAAACCTCCGAAGACCTTGTCCATGCAGGAGAGACGCGCCCCTTACAAATCGTCCTAGTGGTTGATTTCAAAGGATTTATTCACTTGAAAAAACAAGCACAGCAACGCGCCAAGTAGCGCATTGCAATAAAGACGGCTGCATTTCAGGGCACGTTTTTTAATGAATGGCTATTGAGTGCCAACTTTGAGCGCATAACTTTTTGCGTTCCGGATTTATTTTGCCTGCGCTCGGCGAAGTGTGCATTCGCCATGGATCCGTGCGCCCGAAAACTGTTGTTAATCAACCCAGCCCGGCTCTCTGCGGAGGCGTCGGCGTGATAAACACATGAGGTGATAGCGATGCGTATCAGCATCTTTGGTTTGGGTTATGTGGGTGCAGTCTGTGCAGGCTGCCTGACGGCGCGTGGCCATGAAGTGATCGGTGTGGACGTGTCCAGCACCAAGATCGACCTGATCAACCAGGGCAAGTCGCCCATCGTCGAACCTGGCCTGGAAGCACTGCTGCAACAGGGCATCGCCAATGGCCGCCTGCGCGGCACTACCGACTTCGCCGAAGCCATCCGTGCCAGCGATGTGTCGATGATCTGCGTGGGCACCCCCAGCAAGAAAAACGGCGACCTGGGCCTGGAGTACATCGAGTCCGTGTGCCGCGAAATCGGCTACGTGCTGCGTGACACCACCCGCCGTCACACCATCGTGGTGCGCAGCACCGTACTGCCTGGCACCGTCAAGAACGTGGTCATCCCGATCCTCGAAGACTGCTCGGGCAAGAAGGCCGGCGTCGACTTCGGCGTGGCGGTCAACCCGGAATTCCTGCGTGAAAGCACCGCGATCAAGGACTACGACCAGCCACCGATGACAGTCATCGGCGAACTGGACAGCGCCAGCGGTGACATCCTCCAGGCCCTGTACGAAGAGCTCGACGCCCCGATCATCCGCAAGCCGATCGAAGTGGCCGAAATGATCAAGTACACCTGCAACGTTTGGCACGCCACCAAGGTCACCTTCGCCAACGAAATCGGCAACATCGCCAAGGCCGTGGGCGTCGATGGCCGCGAAGTGATGGACGTGGTCTGCCAGGACAAGGTCCTCAACCTGTCCCAGTACTACATGCGCCCTGGCTTTGCCTTCGGCGGCTCTTGCTTGCCCAAGGACGTACGCGCCCTCACCTACCGCGCCGCCAGCCTCGATGTCCGTGCACCGCTGCTCGACTCGCTGATGCGCAGCAACGAATCGCAGGTGCAGAACGCCTTCGAGCTGATCGAAGCCCACGACAAGCGCAAGGTCGCCCTGCTGGGCCTGAGCTTCAAGGCCGGCACCGACGACCTGCGCGAAAGCCCGCTGGTGGAACTGGCCGAGCGCCTGATCGGCAAGGGCTACCAGCTGGACATCTACGACGAGAACGTCCAGTACGCCCGTGTTCACGGCGCCAACAAGGACTACATCGAGTCGAAGATCCCGCACGTGTCGTCGCTGCTCAACGCCAACTTGCAGCAGGTGATCGACAACGCCGACATCATCGTCCTCGGCAACCGTGACGAGCAGTTCCGTGCGCTGGCCCTGCAAGCGCCAGCCGGCAAGCAGGTGATCGACCTGGTCGGCTTCATGAACAAACCGACCAGCACCACCGCCCGTACCGAAGGCATCTGCTGGTAAGTGCCCGGCCGGGCAGCGATGAGGCACTCGACAAGAGCCGCCTCCTCGCTGCCCACCCTTTCCCGAATTCTCGACGGATGCTGAACATGCAAAGGCTCCAGACAGTGCTGTTGCAGTGCGCCGGGTGGCTGCTCTACATGAGCCTGCTCATGCTGATCGCCCTGGCCCAGCCAGCTGATATCTTCGACTCGCAGTCTAAGCACTTCATCTTCCTGGTCGGCGCAGTCGGCATCTGGCGCTACTCCATGGGCGCCACCCATTTCATCCGCGGCATGATCTTCCTCTACGGCGTGTACCCGTACCTGCGCCGCAAGGTGCAGAAAATGGGTAATGCCACCGACCCGTCGCATGTCTACCTGATGGTCACCAGCTTCCGTATCGAAGCGCTGACCACCGCCCAGGTGTACAGCTCGGTGATCCGCGAGGCGATCAACTGCGGCTTCCCCACCACCGTGGTCTGCTCGCTGGTGGAAATGTCCGATGAACTGCTGGTGAAGAGCCTGTGGGCCAAGTACAACCCGCCGGCCCACGTGAAGCTGGACATCGTGCGTATCGCCGGTACCGGCAAGCGTGATGGCCTGGCCTACGGCTTCCGCGCCATCTCGCGCATGCTGCCGGACGAGAACGCCGTGGTGGCGGTGATCGACGGTGACACCGTGCTGGCCGACGGCGTGGTGCGCAAGACCGTGCCGTGGTTCAAGCTGTTCCCCAATGTAGGCGGCCTGACCACCAATGAATTCTGCGAAGTGCGTGGCGGCTACATCATGAGCGAGTGGCACAAGCTGCGCTTCGCCCAGCGCCACATCAACATGTGCTCGATGGCCCTGTCCAAGCGCGTACTGACCATGACCGGGCGCATGTCGATGTTCCGCGCCAGCGTGGTGACCAACCCCGAGTTCATCGCCGACGTCGAAAGCGACTCGCTGATGCACTGGCGCCTGGGCCGCTTCAAGTTCCTTACCGGGGACGACAAGTCCAGCTGGTTCAGCCTGATGCGCCTGGGCTACGACACCTTCTACGTGCCGGACGCCGCCATCAACACGGTCGAGCATCCGCCGGAAAAAAGCTTCCTCAAGGCCAGCCGCAAGCTGATGTACCGCTGGTACGGCAACAACCTGCGGCAAAACTCACGGGCACTGGGCCTTGGCCTGCGTCGCCTGGGGCTGTTCACCAGCATCGTGTTGTTCGACCAGCGCGTGTCGATGTGGACCAGCCTGCTGGGCCTGACCGTGGCGGTAATCGCCAGCCTCAAGTTCGGCATGGCCTTCTTGCTGGTGTACCTGCTGTGGATCGGCATTACCCGCCTGATCCTCACCATCATGCTGCTGTGCTCCGGCCACAACGTAGGCCCGGCCTACCCGCTGATTCTCTATTACAACCAGATCATCGGCGCGCTGATGAAGATCTACGTGTTCTTCCGCCTCGACAAGCAGTCGTGGACGCGTCAGCCCACTGCCCTCAAGCGTGACCTCGCCAGCTTTCAACAATGGTTCAACACCTGGTCCTCGCGGACCATGACCTTCTCGGCTGCCAGCATCTTCGTTGCTGTGCTGTTCATGGTCGTGTGAGCCCAACCCGGATCGGATCTAACAGGAACAAACCACCATGAATACCGCCGTGAACGTCAATGTCGTGCATGAGTCCGAAGCCCAGCGCCAACACGCCCGGGTACGCATTCCCGCCAAGCTGCGGTTCCTGGACGCCCAGCGCCAGGTCCACGAAGTCAAGGTCGAAGACCTTTCTGCCGGCGGTCTGAGCTTCCACACCAAGCAACCGCAGTCGGTGGGCGATGTGCTGCGCGGGCGCCTGCAGTTCGTGGTCGACAACCTGGGCCTGTCGATCGACATCGAGTTCCAGGTGCGCTCGTACAACCCGGACAATGGCCGTATCGGTGCGCAGTTCCAGAACCTTGAACCTCGCGACATCGCCACGTTGCGGCACATCATCACCAGCCACCTGTCGGGTGAGCTGATCAGCATCGGCGACGTCCTCAGCACCCTGCAGCGTGACAACTTCACCAAGGCGCGCAAGCAGAAGGACGGTGGGTCGGGCCTGAGCGCCTTCGGCCGCTTCAAGGCAGTCACCGTCACTCTGGGCGTGTTCGTGGTCGGCGTTGCGGCCTTCGGCTTCGTCGCCAAATCGTTGTATGGCATGTATTTCGTCAGCCACGCCGAAGCCGGTGTGGTCGCAGTGCCGACCACCAACGTCACCATGCCGCGCGACGGTACCGTAAGCAGCCTGGTCGAAAGCGGTGGGCAGATCGCCAAGGGCGCGCCATTGGCCAGCTTCACCACCAGCATGCTGGACATGCTCAAGGGCAACCTTGAAGACGCACAGCTGGAGCCGGCGAAGATCGAGGAACTGTTTGGCAAGCAGCTGTCCGGCACCCTCACCAGCCCCTGCGATTGCGTGGTCGCGCGCCAGTTGGTGGACGACGGCCAGTACGCCGCCAAGGGCCAGCCGATCTTCCAGCTGATCCCACGCACCACCACCCCGATGGTCGAGGCGCGCTTCAGCTACCGCCAGTTCGACGAGGTCAAGCCGGGTACCCGGGTCAACTTCCAGGTGGCCGGCGAAGACGAAGTGCGCACCGGTCAGATCGTCAGCAGCGCCAGCCTCAACAGCGAAGACCTGTCCTCCGACATCCGCGTGCAGATCAAGCCAGACACTGGCCTGCCCGCCGAACTGGCCGGCCGCCCGGCCTCGGTCAACAGCGACCGCGGCCCATCGCTGAACTGGCTGATCGACAAAGCCGTGGCCCGTGGCCTGTGAGGGACGGACAATGATCTCTGATACCTACAAGGTCCGCGTGAACCTGGGGTTGTGTGCACTGGCCGCCGCCATCACCCTGGCCGGCTGTGCCGGCCTGCCCGACCAGCGCCTGGCCAACGAGGCCCTGAAGCGCGGTGACACGGCATTGGCCGAGCGCAACTACAAGGCGCTGGCCGACCTGGGCTACAGCGAAGCGCAAGTCGGCCTGGCGGACATCAAGGTGGCCACCCGCGACCCCTCGCAAATCAAGGAAGCCGAGGCCACCTATCGCGCTGCGGCCGCCACGTCGCCACGCGCCCAAGCGCGCCTTGGCCGCCTGCTGGTGGCCAAGCCGGACAGCACCCAGGCCGAACGTGAGGAAGCCGAAACCCTGCTCAAGCAGGCCGCGAAACAGGGCCAAAGCAATACCCTGATTCCGCTGGCAATGCTCTACCTCAGCTACCCGCAGAGTTTCCCCAAGGTCAACGCGCAGCAGCAGATCGACCAGTGGCGCGCCGCCGGCAACCCGGAAGCGGGCCTGGCCCAGGTGCTGCTGTACCGCACCCAGGGCACCTATGACCAGCACCTGGGTGAAGTGGAAAAGATCTGCAAGGCCGCGCTGAACACCACCGACATCTGCTACGTCGAACTGGCCACCGTGTACCAGAAACGTGGCCAGGCCGATCAGCAAGCCGCCCTGCTCGGCCAGCTGAAATCCGCCTATGCCCGTGGCGCCGTACCGGCCACCCGGGTTGACAGCGTGGCCCGGGTGCTGGCCGATCGCAGCCTTGGCCAGACCGACGAAAAAACCGCCAAGGAGCTGCTCGAGCAAGTAGCCCCGGCCAACCCGGCGTCCTGGGTCAGCCTGGCACAGCTGGTATACGACTTCCCCGAACTGGGCGACACCGACCAGTTGATGGCTTACATCGACAAAGGCCGCGAAGCTGAACAACCCCGCGCCGAACTGCTGCTGGGCCGTCTGTACTACGAAGGCAAAACCCTGCCAGCCGACGCTCAAAAAGCCGAGCAGCACCTGCAAGCTGCTGCCGAAGCCGGTGAGATCAGCGCCCATTACTACCTGGGCCAGCTTTACCGCCGCGGCTACCTGGGCAATGTCGAGCCGCAGAAGGCCGTCGACCACCTGCTGGCCGCCGCCCGTGGCGGGCAGAACAGCGCCGACTATGCCCTGGCCCAGCTGTTCAGCGAGGGCCACGGCATCCGCCCGCAACCGGGCAACGCCTGGGTGTTCGCCCAGCTGTCGCAGGCCAACCCGACGCCGCAATCAGCCGAACTGCTGCAGCAGCTCGACCAGCAACTGACACCTGATCAGCGCAACCAGGCCCAGCAACTGCTGGACCAGGAAAAGCGTGCACGCGGCAGCCTGGCGCAGGGCGCGAATAGCACCCTGGCCCTCGAAGCCCTGCAAGACGACGAAAAAGAAGTAGACGGTGAGGACTCGCTATGACGCTCAATCCCTTCGTGAAAGCCGGCATCGGCCTGAGCTTCGCCCTGCTGTGGTCCTGCCCGACCCTGGCGGAAATGACCGCTGAAAAAAACTTCGGCCTGGACGTGAAAATCACCGGCCAGTCGGAAGACGACCGTGACCTCGGCACCCGCTCTGGCGGCGACGTCAACGGCCTGGGCCTGGATCTGCGCCCGTGGGTGTATGGCGAGCGCGGTAACTGGAGTGCCTACGCCATGGGCCAGGCGGTCGCTGCGACCGACACCATCGAAACCGACACCTTGCGCCAGAACGACGACGGCACCAGCACCGACACCGGCGACGACAGCCGTCAACCAGACAAAAGCTACCTGGCCATGCGCGAGTTCTGGGTCGGCTACAGCGGCCTTACCGCCTACCCAGGCGAGCAACTGCGCTTCGGTCGCCAGCGCCTGCGCAGCGACGATGGCATGTGGCGCGATACCAACATCGAAGCGCTGAACTGGACCTTCGATACCACCTTGCTCAAGGCCGACCTGGGCGTCGCCCAGCGATTCAGCGAATACCGCACCGATCTCACCGAACTGGCGCCGGAAGACAAGGACCGCACCCACATCTACGGCAACGTCGCCACACAGTGGACCCCTGGCCACTGGGTTGGCCTGCGCGCTCACCACACACATGACAGCGGCAGCCTGAAGAACCCCGGCGAAACGGTCGACGCGCTGGACAAGACCCGCACTGGCGACCTTACCTGGCTGGGCCTGGAGGCCAACAGCGACGCCTACAACTGGCGCAACGACCACACCGTGAATTACTGGGGCAGCGTCACCTGGCTGACCGGTGACCGCGACAAGCTGAGCACCCAGCAGGTGGGTGACGACCAGGTCGCCACCGGCAAGCAGAGCGGTGACGTCAACGCCTGGGCAACCGACCTCGGTATCCGCCTGCGCCTGGACCCGCAATGGCAGGTCGGCGCTGCGTACGCCCGCGGTAGCGGCGGCGGCGGCGATGACGGCTCGAACAACTTCGAGCAGACCGGCCTGGAGAGCAACCGCTCCAACTTCACCGGCACCCGCTCGCGCGTGCACCGCTTCGGCGAAGCGTTCCGCGGCGAACTGGGCAACCTGCAGGCCGCCACCCTGTTCGCTTCGTGGCAGCTGCGCGACGACTACGACGCCAGCCTGATCTACCACAAATTCTGGCGGGTCGATGGCAACCAGAACATTGGCTCCAGCGGCATCAACGCGGTGGTCGACGACAACGGCGTGAACCGTCAGCTGGTCGACGGCGAGAAGGACCTTGGCCAGGAAATGGACGTGGTCGTGACCAAGTACTTCAAGCAAGGCCTGCTGCCGGCTTCGATGAGCCAGGCAATCGACGAGCCGTCAGCCCTGGTGCGCCTGCGTGCCGGTGTATTCAAGCCGGGCGACGCCTACGGCAAGGAAACGGACTCGTACATGCACCGCGCCTTCGTCGACGTCATCTGGCGCTTCTGAGGCCGGTAGGGGACTGACCGTGATGAACCTTCACCCGCACTTACGTCACAGCCTGTTGGCCAGTGCCTTGCTGCTGGCAAGCGGCCTGGCCACTGCCGCAGAGCCCCAGGTGATCGCCAAGGAGCTGCAGCAGGCCAAGACCTATACGGTGGCCAGCGCACCGATCGAACCGCTGCAGATGGACCCGCCAAAGCTGCCCGACCTCACCGGTTTCACGGCCGAGGCGGTGCAGAAGAAAATCGACCGCCGCCACAAGGGCAAGGTCAGCCTGCGCCGTATGTTCCAGGAGGACACCCTCAAGGAGTTCGTCGGCGGCGACAACAAGGCCGCCGAGTGGGTGCAGCGCCAGCACGGCATTCCGCAGGCGATCTTCGTCGATGACGGCCATGTCGACCTGACCGAGTTGAGCAAGAAGGTGCCCAAACAGTACTTCAGCGAAGTCGAGCCAGGGGTTTACCTGGCCCGCCTGCCGATCGTGGTCGGGCAAAAGGGCATCCTCGAGATCGACGGCAAGGTCAAACAGCTGCGCCTGTCCCAGGAGGGCGGCGCATTTCTGGTCAATGACGGCAAGCTGTTCGTAACCGACACCCAGGTGACCGGCTGGCGGGAAAAGGACAACGGCCCGGCGACCTTCCGCTCGCCCAAGGAATTCCGCCCGTTCCTGCTGTCGTGGGGCGGCACCGAGACCTACATCGTCAATACGAAGATGGCCAGCTTCGGCTACGCCAAGTCCAAGTCGTATGGCGTGAGCATCTCGCAGTACACGCCGAACATGGCCAAGCGCATGGGCCGCCCGGAGCCCACCGGCTGGATCATCGGTTCGGAGTTCAGCGACATGTGGTACGGCTTCTACTGCTACGAAACCCAGGACTTCGTGATCAAGGACAGTACCTACCGCGACAACATCGTCTACGGCATCGACCCACACGACCGTTCGCATCGCCTGATCATCGCCGGCAACACGGTGTACGGCACCAAGAAGAAGCACGGCATCATCGTTTCGCGTGAGGTCAACGACAGCTGGATCATCAACAACAAGAGCTACGACAACAAGCTCTCAGGCGTGGTGATCGACCGTAACAGCGTCAACAACCTGGTGGCCTACAACGAGATCTACCGCAACCACACCGACGGCATCACCCTGTACGAAAGCGGCGACAACCTGATCTGGGGCAACAAGCTGGTCAACAACCGCCGCCACGGCATCCGCGTGCGTAACAGCGTGAACATCCGCCTGTACGAAAACGTCGCCATGGCCAACGGACTGGTCGGCGTATACGGCCACATCAAAGACCTGTCCGACACCGACCGCGACATCGCCCTCGACCCGTTCGACACCAAGGTGTCGCTGATCGTGGTGGGTGGCGAGCTGTCGGCCAACGGCTCCGGCCCGCTGTCGATCGACTCGCCGCTGTCGGTCGAGCTGTACAAGGTGTCCATGCTCGCCCCGCGCAAGGCCAGCGGCATCAGCCTCAATGGTGTGCTGGGCGAGCGCCAGGACGAAATCCTCGACCTGCTGGTACGCCAGCAGAAGGCTGTGCTGATCGACCCGGTCGAACGCCAGACCGAAATGATCGATTAAGGAAGCCCAGACCATGACTCCACACCTGATGAAACTGCTGGGCCTGTCCGCCGCCCTTCTGGCAATCAGCCAGGGCGTGCGCGCCGAAGACGTCAAGGCCCCGACCTTCAGCGCCGAGCCCTGCTGCCAGTTGTGCCCTGAAGCGCACGATGCAAGCCGCTACACCACCCGCTATCAGCAAAACTTCACCACGCTGGTGCAGGCCCAGGGCGACTGGCTGTTCCGCACCCGCGAAGACCTGCGCACCGAGTTCAACACCACCCCAGCCGGCTACAAACGCCTGCAGCAAGTGCACGACGCGTTCAAGAAACGTGGCGTGGAACTGGTGGTGGTGTACCAGCCGACCCGCGGCCTGGTGAACCGCAACATGCTCAACCCGGCGGAAAAAGCCGCGTTCGACTACCAGAAGGCCCTGGGCAACTACCAGGCCATGCTCAAGCGCTTCGCCAGCATGGGTTACAACGTGCCCGACCTGTCACCGCTGACCAACGAGCAACTGGCCGCCGCTGACCAGGGCAAGGACTTCTACTTCCGTGGCGACCAGCACTGGACGCCGTACGGTGCCGAGCGCGCGGCGAAGATCGTGGCCGACACCGTGCACAAGATGCCGGCCTTCGAAGGCATCCCGCGCAAGGAATTCGAGACCAGGAAGTCCGGGCGCATGGGCAAGACCGGCACCCTGCACAACGTTGCCGGCCAACTGTGCGGCACCAGCTACGCCGTCCAGTACATGGACCAGTTCGCCACCGAGCCGAAAGGCGCGAGCGGTGGCGACGACCTGTTCGGTGACAGCGGCAATGCGCAGATCACCCTGGTCGGTACCAGCCACAGCGGCAAGAACTACAACTTCTCGGGCTTCCTCGAGCAATACATCGGCGCCGACGTGCTCAACGTCGCCTTCCCAGGCGGTGGCCTGGAAGGGTCGATGATCCAGTACCTGGGCAGCGAGGAATTCCAGAAGAACCCGCCGAAGATCCTGATCTGGGAATTCTCCCCGCTGTACCGCCTGGACCAGGAAACCATCTGGCGGCAAATCCTTGGCCTGCTCGACGACGGCTGCGACGACCGCCCAGCCCTGATGAGCGCCAGCACCACCCTCAAGCCTGGCAAGAACGAGCTGATGGTCAACGGCAAGGGCGGCGTGATCAAAGACCTGATCAACCGCAACCTGCAGATGGACGTCAAGTTCGAAGATCCCTCGGTGAAGGTGTTGCAGGCCACCCTCTGGTACCTCAACGGCCGCCACGAGGACATCAAGCTGGAAAAACCGGAAACCTCCGACACCGACGGCCGCTTCGTCTTCCAGATGCGCGAAGACGAGGACTGGGCCAGCCAGCGCCTGCTCGCGTTCGAGGTACAGGGGCCGGAAAGCGGCACCCAGAAGGTCGAAGCCAAGCTCTGCAAACGCAACAACTTCGCCGTGCCTGCGCAGACCGCGCAGGCAGGCCAGTGAGGCGACCCATGACCCTTTTCAAACGAATTTCCAGCCCCGCCCTGCTCGCGTTGGCCTTGTTTGGTGGTGCCGCGCACGCCGCGCTGGTACCGCCGCAGGGTTACTACCAGGGGATCGAAAAGCTCAAGGCCGGTGATGGTAATTTCCGCTGCGAAGCGGCGCCCCAGCCATACACCGGCCCGCTGCAGTTTCGCAGCAAGTACGAAGGCTCGGACAAGGCACGGGCAACGCTCAACGCTGCCTCGGAAAAGGCCTTCCGCAAGTCGACCGAAGACATCACCACGCTGGAGAAAGGCGTGAGCAAGATGGTCGGCCAGTACATGCGCGACGGCCGCCCGGCGCAACTCGACTGCACCCTGACGTGGCTGGGCACCTGGGCACGCGCCGGTGCATTGCTGTCCACCGACTACAACCATACCGGCAAGTCGATGCGCAAATGGGCGCTGGGCAGCATGAGCGGTTCATGGTTGCGGCTGAAATTCTCCAACTCGCAGCCGCTGGCCGCACACCAGGCCGAGGCCGACCTGATCGAAAAATGGCTCACCCGCCTGGCCGAGCAGACTGTGCGTGACTGGAGCGACCTGCCGCTGGAGAAGATAAACAACCACAGCTACTGGGCGGCCTGGTCGGTCATGGCTACCGCCGTCGCCACCGACCGTCGCGACCTGTTCGACTGGGCCGTGAAGGAATACAAGGTCGGCGCCAACCAGGTGGATGACCAGGGCTTCCTGCCCAACGAAATCAAGCGCCAGCAGCGCGCGCTGGCCTATCACAACTACGCCTTGCCGCCGCTGGCGATGATTGCCAGCTTCGCCCAGGCCAATGGCGTCGACCTGCGCGCCGAGAACAACTTCGCCTTGCAGCGCCTGGGTGAAGGCGTGCTGGCCGGCGCCCGCGACCCCAGCCACTTCAAGGCGCGGGCGGGCAAGAAACAGGACATGACCGACCTCAAGGTTGACAGCAAGTACTCCTGGCTCGAGCCCTGGTGTGCGCTGTACCACTGCGTTGGCGACACGCTTGAGCGCAAGCACGACATGCAGCCGTTCAACAGCTTCCGGCTGGGCGGCGATGTGACGCGGGTCTACGACCCGAGTGCAGAGAGCAAGAAATGAATTGACCCCCATTGCGGGGGCGGAACCTGTGGGAGCGGGCTTGCCCGCTCCCACAGGGATCTAAGTTGCCTTCCAGCCTTGCACTGGGGGGTTTGGGGGGCGCTTTGCCCTGGATGCTGTGAACAAATTAGGAGAACCGGGATGGTCTTCTCGTCCAACGTGTTCCTGTTCCTGTTCTTGCCGATCTTCCTCGGCCTGTACTACTTGAGCGGGCAACGTTATCGCAACCTGCTGCTGCTGGTCGCCAGCTACATCTTCTACGCCTGGTGGCGGGTGGACTTCCTGGCACTGTTCGCCGGCGTCACCCTGTGGAACTACTGGATCGGCCTGAAAGTCGGTGCCGCCGGTGTGCGCACCAAGCCTGCGCAGCGCTGGCTGCTGCTCGGCGTGGGTGTCGACCTGGCAATCCTCGGCTACTTCAAGTACGCCAACTTCGGCGTCGACAGCCTGAACGCGATCATGACGTCGTTTGGCCTGGAGCCATTCATTCTGACCCACGTGCTGCTGCCGATCGGTATCTCGTTCTACATCTTCGAGTCGATCAGCTACATCATCGACGTATACCGCGGTGACACCCCGGCTACCCGCAACCTGATCGACTTCGCAGCGTTCGTGGCGATTTTCCCGCACCTGATCGCAGGCCCCGTGCTGCGCTTCAAGGATTTGGTCGACCAGTTCAACAACCGCACCCACACCCTGGACAAGTTCTCCGAAGGCTGCACCCGCTTCATGCAGGGCTTCATCAAGAAAGTGTTCATCGCCGACACCCTGGCCGTGGTCGCCGACCACTGCTTCGCCCTGCAAAACCCCACCACGGGCGATGCCTGGCTCGGCGCCCTGGCCTACACCGCACAGCTGTACTTCGACTTCAGCGGCTACAGCGACATGGCCATCGGCCTGGGCCTGATGATGGGCTTCCGCTTCATGGAAAACTTCAAGCAGCCCTATATCAGCCAGTCGATCACCGAGTTCTGGCGGCGCTGGCATATCAGCCTGTCGACCTGGCTGCGCGACTATCTGTACATCACCCTGGGCGGTAACCGCAAAGGCACCTTCAATACCTACCGCAACCTGTTCCTGACCATGCTGCTGGGCGGCCTGTGGCACGGTGCAAACTTCACCTACATCATCTGGGGCGCCTGGCACGGCATGTGGCTGGCCATCGAGCGCGCGTTGGGCCTCGACACCAACCCGCAGCGCTTCAACCCGGTGAAGTGGGCCTTCACCTTCCTGCTGGTGGTAGTCGGTTGGGTGATCTTCCGCGCCGAAAACCTGCATGTGGCCGCCCGTATGTACGGCGCGATGTTCAGCTTCGGCGACTGGCAGCTGTCGGAGCTCAACCGCGCCCAGCTCACCGGTCTGCAGGTGGCCACCCTGGTCATCGCCTACCTCACCCTGGCGTTCTTCGGCCTGCGCGACTTCTACCGCAATGCCAGGCCGACGCCCAAGGCGACCCCGGTGCAGGTCAACGCTGACGGCTCGATCGGCCTGGACTGGACCCGGGTGATGACCCGCGCACTGATCCTGCTGCTGTTCGTCGCCTCGATCCTCAAGCTTTCGGCGCAAAGCTACTCGCCGTTCCTTTACTTCCAGTTCTGAGGTTGATGACCATGACCCGGACATTACGCATCACCTACTCCCTGTCGTTCCTCGGCCTGCTGGTCGGCATGGGCGCCTGGTCCACCGGTGGCCTGCAGAGTTTCCAGCGCACCGAGCAGATGACCCTGCTCAACGGCAAGCTGGCCAAGGCCGCCGAGACCCACTACGACGCCGAGTTCCCGATCAAGCGCCTGGGCACCAACGTGTGGGCGGCCATGGACTTCAAGCTGTTCAACGAAGGCCGCCCAGGTGTGGTACTGGGCCGCGACCAGTGGTTGTTCAGCGACGAAGAGTTCAAGCCCACCGCCGGTGCCGAGCAATTGATGCAGGAAAACCTGGCACTGATCCGTGGCGTACGCGACACCCTGCAGCAACACGGTAGCCAGCTGGTGCTGGCGATCGTGCCGGCCAAGGCACGGGTCTACACCGAGTACCTGGGCAAAGAGCGGCCTGCCAGCCTGCATGACGACCTGTACAACCAGTTCCATGCCCAGGCACGCCAGGCCAACGTGTTCGCACCGGACCTGATGGCACCGATGGAGCAGGCCAAGGCCCGCGGCCAGGTATTCCTGCGTACCGATACCCACTGGACGCCTATGGGTGCCGAAGTGGCGGCGCAGGCGCTGGCCGAAGCGGTCAGCCGCCAGAGCCTGCTCAACGGCGACCCACAAGCCTTCATCACCGAAGCCGGCAACACCGCCCCCTACAAGGGCGACCTGACCAACTTCCTGCCACTGGACCCCTTGTTCAGCAACCTGCTGCCGGCCCCGGACAACCTGCAGAAACGCACCACCCGGCCGGTCGATGCCGAGGGTGACGCCGGCGACGCGTTGTTCGCCGACAAGCAGATCCCGGTTGCACTGGTAGGCACCAGCTACAGCGCCAACCCGCACTGGAACTTCCTTGGCGCGCTGCAGCAGGCCCTGCGCAGCGACGTCGCCAACTACGCCGAAGACGGCCATGGCCCGCTGCTGCCGATGCTCAAGTACCTGCAAAGCGATGCCTTCAAGAACGCCGCACCACAAGTGGTGGTGTGGGAATTCCCCGAACGTTATCTGCCAATGAAAAACGACCTCAGCAGCTTCGATCCGCAGTGGATCGCGCAGCTGAAAAACTCCCGTAAATCCGAAGAAAACCTGGCCTTGTCGTCCACCCGGACAGACCACTGACTGATAGAGAGGAAACGCACATGACTACCAAGACTTCCATTGCCAAAGCCCTCACCCTCGCGGCCGGCCTTTCCCTTGCTTCGATGCAGGCCTTCGCTGGTGCCGACGCCGCACTGTATGGCCCAAGCGCGCCGAAAGGCTCGACCTTCGTACGCCTGTACAACGCGACCAGCGCACCGGCCGCCGCGTCGGTCGGCAACACCCAGATCAAACAGGTGGGCGCACAGGCCAGCAGCGACTTCAGCTTCCTGCCAGGCGGCGACTACACCGCCCAGGTCGGCGGCAAGAGCGTGCCGGTCAAGCTGGCCTCGGACAAGTACTACACCCTGGTCAACAGCAACAGCGGCAGCCCGAAACTGATCGAAGAACCACCGTTCAAGAACAAGCAGAAAGCCCTGGTGCGCGTGCAGAACCTGAGCGACCAGCAACTGACCCTGAAAACCGCCGACGGCAAGACCGAAGTGGTCAAGCCGGTGGCCGCCAACGGCCGTGGCGAACGCGAAATCAACCCGGTCAAGGTCAACCTGGCGCTGTACCAAGGAGACAAGAAAGTGGGTGACGTGAAACCCGTCGCCCTGGAGCGCGGCGAAGCCGCAGTGCTGTACGTAACGGGTTCCGGCAACGCCTTGTCGCCGGTGTGGGTAACTCGCCCCGTGGCTAGCAACTGATTCCCCTGCCTCTCAACGACTATTGGAGAAACATGATGATCCCGGTAATTCTTTCTGGTGGTAGCGGTTCCCGTCTGTGGCCTCTGTCGCGCAAGCAGTTTCCCAAACAGTTCCTGGCCCTGACCGGTGAACATACGCTGTTCCAGCAAACCATCGAGCGCCTGGTATTCGAGGGCATGGACACCCCGATCGTGGTCTGTAACAAGGACCACAAGTTCATCGTCCAGGAGCAACTGGCCGCACTGAAGCTGGAAACCCAAGGCATCCTCATGGAACCGTTCGGCCGCAACACCGCGCCGGCCGTGGCCATGGCTGCCATGAAGCTGGTCAACGAAGGCCGCGACGAGCTGATGCTGGTGCTGCCTGCCGATCATGTGATCGATGACCAGAAAGCCCTGCAACGTGCCTTGGCCTTGGCCACCGTGGCCGCCGAGCGTGGCGAGATGGTGCTGTTCGGCGTGCCGGCGACCAAGCCGGAAACCGGCTACGGCTACATCCGTTCCAGCCAGGATGCGCTGCTGCCCGAAGGCGTGGCGCGGGTTGCGCAGTTCGTCGAGAAGCCCGACGAGAAACGCGCGGCCGAGTTCGTCCAGGCCGGTGGTTACTTCTGGAACAGCGGTATGTTCCTGTTCCGCGCCAGCCGCTTCCTCGAAGAGCTGAAAAAGCACGACGGCGACATCTACGACACCTGCGTACTGGCCCTGGAGCGCAGCCAGGAAGACGGCGATGTACTGAGCATCGACGAAGCCACCTTCGCCTGCTGCCCGGACAACTCCATTGACTATGCGGTGATGGAGAAAACCCAGCGTGCCTGCGTGGTGCCGATGTCGGCCGGCTGGAGCGATGTAGGCTGCTGGTCGTCGCTGTGGGAAGTGCACGAGAAAGACGACAACGGCAACGTCACCAAGGGCGACGTGGTGGTTCAAGACAGCCGCAACTGCATGATCCACGGCAACGGCAAACTGGTGTCGGTGATCGGCCTGGAGAACATCGTGGTGGTCGAGACCAAGGATGCCATGATGATTGCCCACAAGGACAAGGTCCAGGGCGTCAAGCAGATGGTCAAGACCCTCGACGAACAGGGCCGCACGGAAACCCAGAACCACCTGGAAGTGTATCGCCCGTGGGGCTCGTACGACTCGGTGGACATGGGCGGCCGCTTCCAGGTCAAGCACATCACCGTCAAGCCGGGCGCCAGCCTCTCGCTGCAGATGCACCACCACCGCGCCGAACACTGGATCGTGGTATCCGGTACCGCCGAGGTGACCTGCGACGAGAACGTGTTCTTGCTGACCGAAAACCAGTCGACCTACATCCCCATCGCTTCGGTGCACCGTTTGCGCAACCCGGGCAAGATCCCGCTGGAGATCATCGAGGTGCAGTCCGGGAGCTACCTGGGCGAGGATGACATCGAGCGCTTCGAGGATGTGTATGGGCGCACGTCCACCCCCATCGAGCGCGGCGTTTCGGTGAAGACCATCGCGCAGTAAATGCTGACTCGCCCCTGGGCTGACCAGGGGCGAGCCTGCTTATTCAACGCTCGGGGCTATGACGTAGATGTCGAATGGGCCACCCACCACCCTGAAAGGTCGCTGCAAATCATCCTCCCCTTCAAATTCGAAGGATTCAGCCCTGATGCTTGTGGCAGTCATTTCGAGTTTCCGGATACGCCCGGATTTCGCATAGCCGCCATAGGTTGTGCCGCGCTTGTGAACAAGCGCCCGGTTCGCCTCACCCCCGATGACGACATCCCGCACGCCCTCCTGTAGTTCCAGATCGAAGTCAATGTAGACGTCCGCATCTTCGGCCTGCCCCTTGTACGCGTACAACCACGCTGATTTTTCGGCGCTCCCGTAGTCCACCCCCTCGGAAACGAAATCCTCCTTTTGACCCGCAAGGCTGATGACAGCCGTAACGTTGCCCTTGGCAGGTGTTTTTTTCATTTCTTGCGCAAGCTTTTGCTCAACCGATGTGTCACTCATGGCCATGCTCCTTTTGAATTGGCATGGCGGAATCTAGAATGGATGTACCTTTTCCAACACTCGCAGCACTGCTAGGTCTGGCTTCTGGCACAGTGACTCACCGGTGACATGACCGCTGGGTTCTCGATAGGCTGTAGCCATCCATCCGCGCGAATGAGGCGATTACGCGATGCTGATCGGTGCCCTGCTGATCCTCACCTGGCTGGTGTTGTTGTTGCGTTACCCAGCCAAGGCTCTTCCCATCTCCCTGGCGGCTGTGTGTGGCCTGGGCCTGGTGGCCTTGTTCGTGGTCTGGCAAGACAGCCGCGAAAGCAGTCGACTGGCGCGCCTGGACCTGCGTCTGACCTACGCCCCCGAACACTGTCCCGCCGACCGTGCCTTGCAGGTACGCATGAAGAACGGCAACGACGTGCCGCTGACCGAACTGCGCTGGCGCGTGGCGGCGTACGCACCGGGCGATACCGTGAACCTGGCCGAGAACACCTACAACGCCCCGCGATACCGCGGGCCAGGTGAATTGCAGCCGGGGGCCGAGTGGCAAGACTGCCTGCCATTGCCGCCGCTGCGTTCCGGCTATCGGCCGCAGACCCTGGAATTCCGAGCCGAGCACCTGCAAGGTACGTTTGCCAATTGATGTGTTTCCTCCATGACAACAGGCCCCTACCATGCCCACCGTCCTGATCACCGGTTGTTCCAGCGGCATCGGCCGCGCCCTGGCCGACGCCTTCCGCGATGCGGGCCACCATGTCTGGGCCACCGCCCGCAAGCCTGAGGATGTCGAGAAACTGAGTGCCGCCGGCTACACGGCTCGGCAGCTGGATGTAAACGATGGCGAGGCGCTGGCCCGCCTGGCAGAGGAACTTGATACCCTCGATATCCTGATCAACAACGCCGGCTACGGCGCCATGGGCCCACTGCTCGATGGTGGCGTCGACGCCCTGCGCCAGCAATTCGAAACCAACGTCTTCGCCGTGGTCGGCGTTACCCGGGCGCTGTTCCCGCTGCTACGCCGCTCACGCGGCCTGGTGGTGAATATCGGCAGTGTATCGGGCGTACTGGTCACGCCATTCGCTGGCGCGTACTGCGCCTCGAAGGCGGCTGTGCATGCCCTGAGCGATGCCTTGCGCCTGGAACTGGCGCCGTTCGGTGTACGGGTAATGGAAGTACAGCCGGGCGCAATCGCCTCGCAGTTCGCCAGCAATGCCCAGCGCCAGGCCGAGCAGGTGCTGGCGGCAGACTCGGCGTGGTGGCCTTTGCGTGAGCATGTGCAGGCGCGGGCGCGGGCATCGCAGGACAAGCCAACGTCGGCGGCGGTATTTGCCCAAGGCGTGCTGGCAGCCGTCGGCAAGTCGCCGGCGCCCGCGGTGGTACGTTTGGGGAATGGCAGTACAGCCTTGCCGCTGATGGCACGGTTGCTGCCGCGGCGGTTGCTGGACTGGGTGCTGCGCAAGCGCTTTGGCCTGCTGCGCCCGCTCTGAGTGATCGCCTGCCTGTACCCGCGAAAGGGCCGGGCCTGCAGGACAATTTTCACCCGCCGTTCACCGTTGCCGCCGCTACCGTATTCGCGGGTAAACCCGCTCCTACACCAGATTGGTGGTGGACACACATCGGTGGTTGGACACAGGCCGCTGTAGGAGCGGGTTCACCCGCGAAGAGGCCAGTACAGGCTGTAAAGCATCATGCCATGGACCGCAGTACCCCGCCCTCCAGATACTGCGCGTCCTCTCTAACCGTGAGCATTCGGCGGCGGCTCATCAAACGCCTGCCAGCCTCCACCCAGCGCCTTGTACAGCCCCACCAGCGCCTGCGACACCGCGGCCGAGCTGTCGATCCATTGCTCCTCGCTGGCCAGCAGCGCACCTTGCACCGTCAGCACATTGAGAAAGTCCACCGCCCCTTCCACATACTGGCGCTGGGCGGTTTCCAGGGCGATTCGGTTTTGCCGCACGGCCTCGGCAAGGTGATCACGGCGCAACTGACTGGCGTTGTACAGGCGTAGCACATCGTCAATTTCATGCCAGGCCCCCAGCACCACCTTGCGATAGTTCAGCGCGGCTTCCTGCTGTTGCGCCTCGCGCAGTTCCAGGGTGCCCTTGAGCCGGCCACCTTCGAAAATCGGCAGCGACATCTGTGGACCGAAGGCAAACCGGCGCGAATCCCAGCCACCGAAATCCGACAGCTGCAGGGCCTGGAAGCCGACACTGCCCGACAGGCGGATGCTGGGGTAAAAATCCGCCTTGGCCACGCCAATGCTGGCGGTGGCGGCATGCAGGCGGGCCTCGGCCTGGCGGATGTCCGGGCGGCGCTCGGCCAGTTCGGACGGCAAGCCGATGGCAAACTTCTGCTGCGGCGCAGGCAGCTCGCCGCCTTGCAGCAATTCGGCCTGGAGACTGCGCGGCGGCTCGGCAGCGAGCAGGCTGAGGGCATTGATCAGGTCATCACGCTGCGCTTCCAGGCTTGGCAGGCGCGACTCGATAGACGCGACCTGGGCGCTGGCCTGGGCCACATCCAGGCGCGTGGCAACGCCTTCGGCCTGGCGGTCCTGGGACAGCTTCAGGCTGTGCCGGGCGACCCTGAGGTTATCCTGCGTCACATCGAGGGTGTGCTGCACGGCACGCAGCTGGATGTAATTGCCGGCGGTTTCCGAAAGCAGTGCCAGCAGCACACCGCGGCGGTCATTCTCGGCCACTTCGACCGTGGCATCGGCAGCCTCGACCTGACGCCGCACACGGCCCCACAGATCCAGTTCCCAACCGGCCACCAGGTCGCCCTGCCAGAGGTTGAAGGCTTCTTTCCCGGCCTTGCCGGACGGATCGCTCAAACCATCGGCGCTGTTACGAGCACGGCTGTAACCGGCGTTCACGTCCACCGACGGTACTTCGTCGGCAGCCAAGGTACTGCGCAGGGCACGGCTTTGCAGCAACCGCGCGCTGGCCATCTGCAGGTCGAGGTTGCGTTCGGCAACGCGCTGGATCAACGCGCTCAGGCGGGCATCGTGGAACGTTTCCCACCAGCGCAGTTCAAGCGGTTCGGCCTGCGGCTGACTGGCCGCTGCCTCGCCTTGCAGCGGCGCCCACTGCTGCGGGGCCTGGCTATCTGGGCGCTGGAAATCCGGGCCCAGGGTGCAACCGGTCAGCAGCACAGCCAGCAGCAAAGGGCTCAAGCGTAATCCCGGTTTCATCGCGCGCTTACCTCTTTGCCGTCCAGCTTGTCGCCACGCGTGTCGATGGTGGCTTCGACCGACATGCCCACACGCAGGCGGGTGAGCAGTGGCTGGCCATCATCGAGAACGATCTTGACCGGAATGCGCTGCACCACCTTGGTGAAGTTGCCGGTGGCGTTGTCTGGCTTGACTGCGGCGAAGGTGACGCCGGTAGCCGGGGCAATGCTTTGCACATGGCCTTGCAGGGTTTCGCCGGAGAAGGTGTCGACGCTGATGCGCACCGGCTGGCCCGGCTGTACGTGGGTCAGCTGGGTTTCCTGGAAGTTGCCGACCACATAGGCCTGCTGCAACGGCACCACCGACAGCAGGCGAGCGCCCGGGTTGACGTAGGCCCCCACGCGCAGGGCGCGTTCGCCGACCATA
The DNA here is from genome assembly GCF_021283545.2 of Pseudomonas alloputida. NCBI lineage: Bacteria > Pseudomonadati > Pseudomonadota > Gammaproteobacteria > Pseudomonadales > Pseudomonadaceae > Pseudomonas > Pseudomonas alloputida. Next base: position 5,387,260 of record NZ_CP128540.1, read on the forward strand.
CCGTCCACCGGCGCTGTGATGCGGGTGTAGGACAGATCGAGCTGGGCCTTTTCCAGGCCTGCTTCGGCACGCTTGAGCTGGCCATCGGCGCTGGCCACTTGAGCCGTGAGGATGTCCACCTGCTTGCGCGCCGCCACCCGCGCAGCTTGAGCGTTGGCCAGGCGAGCACGGGCTTGATCGACAGCGCTGCGCGCCTGCTGGGCGTTCTGCACGGTACCCGCGCCCTGCTCGGCAAGGCGGCTGTAGCGGTTGACTTCATGGTCGGCGAACGCCACCTCAGCCTGGGCCGCCTTCACTGCCGCTTCGGCCTGGGCAATCAGCGCGTCCTGGCGTTCAAGCGTGGCGCGGGCATCGGCGCTTTGTGCCTGGGCTACCAGCAACTGCGCCTGCGCAGCATCCAGCGCGGCCTGGTAGTCACGCGCGTCGATGGTCGCCAGCAACTGGCCAGCTGTGACCTGCTGATTGTCTTCCACCAGCACTTGCTTGATGAAACCGGCGACTTTGGGCGCGACCACGGTGTAGTCGGCGGTCACATAGGCGTCATTGGTGCTCTGGCGGTGATCGCTGCCAAACATCCAGGGGCCGACGATGCCGGCCAGGACGGCCACGGCCAGCACCGAGCCGATGAAAAGGGTTTTGCGGTTGTTGGTCATTTCAATGGTTCTCGAAATCATCCAGGGTTCAAGCCACCGCACGCGGCGGATAGACCCGGGTAGGCACGAAAGGAATCAGGCAGATCAGGGCCACGGCGATACAGGCCAGCACCAGATAGAGGTCAGCCGAGGTCAATACCTGCGCCTGGTCGTGAATGCGCTTGGCCAGGCCAGCGGCGTTGCCGTCGACCAGCGGGGCGTTGCCCAGGCTGTCCACCAGGTGATTGGAATGGAAATGCCGGCGCAGGGTGCCAAGAACATCCAGCAGGCCGCCGGCGATGACGGCGGCCAGGCCCTTGACGGTGTTGAACCAGCTGGAGGCGAACGGGCCCTCCTGCGGGGTCATGCCATTGGTGGACAGCATCAGCAACGGCAGCACTGCCATCGGCTGGCCGAACACCTGCAGCAGGTAGAACGGGTAGAAGTCGCCACGGATCCACTCGCTGGTCAGCAGGCTGCTGCCAACACAGGACACCGCCAGCATCGCCAGGCCAATGCCCAGCACCCAGCGGCAGTCCACTGCGCGGATGTTGCACAGTGCCGCCGTCAGCGGCAGGGCGATCAGTTGCGGCATGGCCACCAGCATCATCAACGGGCTGGTCTGCGCCGGGCGGTAGCCCTGGATCTGCGCAAGGTAGGCCGAGGGGATGCTGCCCACACCCGAAAGCACGACCAGCACGCCGGCCAGGGTCACCAGGGCGAAACTCAAGTTGCGCCGCTGCAATAAGCGCAACTGGAAAAACGGCAACGGCTCGGACCACTCGTTGTACATGAACAACACCAGCAACAGCAGGCCACCGCCCAGCAGCCAGCAGATCAGCGGCGAGTCGAACCAACCCCAGCGGTCGCCCAGCGACAGGCCCAGCACAGTGCAACTGATGGCGGGCAGGCCCAGCAGTACGCCCCGCCAGTCGAACTGTTTGAAACGCTCCAGGCGCAGCGGGTCCTGCGGCAGCCCCCAGCCTACGCAGACCATGGCCAGCAGCGAGGGCAGGATGATCTGCCAGAACGCCCATTGCCAACCGACGTATTCGGTCCACAACCCCGCCAGCGGCGTGCCGAGGTTGGGGCCAAAGGTGGCGGTCAGGGCGTAGCAGGCCAGGCCATAGACCTTGATACCTGGCGGCAGAAAGCGCAGGGCCACGCTCATCAGCATCGGCGGCAAGGCGCCAGCGGCAAAGCCCTGCAGTACGCGCAGCAACATCAGGCTGTGCAGGTTGGGGGCGAACGGCTGCAGCAGGCCAAGCACGGCGAACAGACCCACTGCGCTCATGGTGAAGCGCCGCAGCGAGAAGGTCGTGGCCAGCCACGGCGCAAAGGCCATGGCCGAGACCGAAGCGGCGCTGTATACCGCCAGCAACCAGGCACCTTCGTCGGCACCGATGCCCATGGCGCCGCGGATATCGGCCAGGGAAATCTTGGTTACCGACTCGTTGAGGCCGGCGCACAGCACAGCCAGCAACACACCGAACAGCCCGACCACCACCTGCAGGCCAAACGCCGTCTGCGCAGGCGCGGCCGGCGCGGGTGCGGCGGCCAGCGCCGCAGAGGGCGCCGTCAGGGAAGTCATGAGAATACATCTCCAGCAACAATTTCAGGGCTGGGGCAAGTTTAAGAAGGTCGAATGCTGACGAAAACTGACTTGTCGGTAGTTTTATATTGCGTCAGACGCAATCCATGCCTGAATCACGGATCGATGCGGCCACACGCTTTCAACGTCTGGCGCAACCAACGGTGCGCGGGGTCGTTGTCGAAGCGCGGGTGCCACGCCTGCATTACATTGACCGTCTCCAACGGCACCGGGATCTCGAACGAGCGCAATGGCAACTTCAACCGCTGCACACTGTTGAGGATATTGGCGGGTATCGGCAGGATCAGGTCCGAATCCGGCAGCGAGAACATCGCCGAGTGGAAGCTGGTGGTGATCAGGGCCACGCGCCGCTCCACCTTGTGGTTGGCCAACGCCACATCGATCGGCCCGTTGGCACGGCCGCGTCGAGACACGCTGATCTGCGGGTAGGCGGCAAAACGCTCAGGGGTGATCGGGGCATCGAAGATAGGGTGGCCCACACGCGCCAGGCCTACAAAGTAAGTATTGAACAGGCTCTGCACCTTGATTTCCGGGCCCAGTTCAATGGCCGAGCTGATGATCAGGTCGATATGCCCGTTGCGCAGCACTGCATCATCGTCACCACTGCCCTCCGGGACAAACCGCAACACCGTACGCGGCGCCTGGGCCAGCATCATGCGCAGCAGCTGGGCGCCGTAAAGGGCAATGAACAAATCATTGGTGCGGATGTTGAAGGCACGGTCCAGGTTCACCAGGTCGACATCGTCACGGCTGCGGAACACCTGCCCGGCCTGCTCCACCAGGCCATGCACCTGCTCGCGCAGGGCCAACGCACGGGGCGTAGGCACCAGGCCACGGCCGGCGCGCACCAGGATCGGGTCACCCAAGGCATCGCGGATACGCCCCAATGTCCGGCTCATGGCCGCCGGGCTCAGGTTCATGCGCTGCGCTGCGCCCACCACGCTGCCCTCGTCGAGCAAGGCATCGAGGGCGACGAGCAGGTTCATGTCCGGGAGTTGCATGGCCGTTTTCCGTTACAGCTGCGGGAAACGCGATGGTAGCAGGTTGGTGGATTGCATCAGACGCAATGCGCTCTTGCGTGGTGGGGCATTTATTCACTGGGCGTATTCGGCCTTAAATGAAGCATTGGCAGGTCTGGCCTTTTCGCGGGCGCGCCCGCTGCCACAGGCCCCCCCACAATTCCCGAATGTTGTGCGACACACCTGTGGGAGCGGGCATGCCCGCGAAAGGGCCGATCCTGCAGCCACACAAGCCAGCCTCTGCCAAGGATTCCAATGCCCAGCCCCGTCCTGATCGCCATCGACGCCTCCCCCGCCTCCAGCACCCTGCTCACCCTCGCCCGCCGCTACTGCCGCCCCGGCGAACACGAACTGCACGTGCTGCTGGCCATCGATTCCACCTTCGCCGTGCATGAGCAACCTGCGCCCTACACCGCCGAGGAACTGGAAGAATACCCCGCCGCCTGCCAGGAACAGCAGCATGCCGACCACGCCGTAGCCGAGGCCGTGCGCGAACTGCAGCAAGCCGGCTTCGCCAGCCAGGGCTGCATGGTGGCCGGGCTGCCGGTTGAAGCGATTGTGACCAAAGCGCAGGAATTGAACTGCGAACTGATCATCATGGGCCACCGCCACCTGTCGCGGTTGGGGCGGTTGCTGGACCCGTCAATCAGCGCGAAGGTGATTGACCGGGTAGACATGCCAGTGTTGGTGGGCTCTGCCTGACCGCTCATCACCGTGGTAATGCACCTGCATTGACAAGGCAATGCAATCGCATTACCTTGAGTTGTATCGCTGTCACCCACAGGACATTACTCATGGCTGCCACCTTCGACGTCGAGTCCACGCTGACCGATCGCTATCAAACCACTGTTCCCGAAACGGTGCGGCGCGCCTTGGGCTTGAAAAAACGTGACAAGATCCATTACTCGATTCGCCCCGACGGTGGGGTGATACTCACCCGCGCAGAGGCAACCGAGGACGATCCGGTACTGGGCAAATTTCTGGATTTCCTGGCACACGATATCGCTACCAACCCTCAACGGCTGCAGGTTGTCGATGCTGGCCTCATCGCGCGCCTCGACAAGCTTGTCGGCGACGCGGAGGTCGACCTGGATCAACCTCTGTCGGCGGACGATGAATGAGTGATGCGAGCAGGAAGCCTCTGGTTATTCATGGATGGACTGTAATTGCCCACCCGCTGTTCCTGGCCAAACTGGACGCGCTAAGCGCTCAAGTCGAGGCTCAACGGGACAAAGACCCAACGGGTTATACGAAAAGAAATACCTTTAAAAGGCTGGCCGCCATCCGGCGGTTGGCGTTCGATGTAATCCCTCAAGACCCGACCAAACCCGAATACCGGCAAGGGGCAACACTTGGCGGTGACCACAAGCACTGGTTCAGAGCAAAGTTCTTCCAGCAGTACCGGTTGTTCTTCCGCTACCACACCCCCAGCAGGATCATCGTGCTGGCCTGGATCAATGACGAGTCGAGCAAGCGGGCCTATGAAAGTAGCGACGATGCTTACAAGGTCTTTCAAAAGATGTTGCATAGCGGCAACCCACCGGACGATTGGGACCAGTTGCTGCAAGAGGCTGCCGCAGATTGAGCCGACTGGCTAATACGCATGCATCAGCAGGGCTCCCACAGATGATGCGGGAGGCCGGGATGGTCGCGAAGGTCAACCTTCGCCAGGCTTGACTACCACCGTACACGTCGTCCCCGCCGCCAGCAAAAACCCTTCCGGCACTTCATCGATGTGAATGCGCACCGGCACCCGCTGTGCCAGCCGCACCCAGTTGAAGGTCGGGTTCACGTCGGCGATCAGCTCGCGGCTCTGTGGGTTGTCGCGGTCATAGATGCCGCGGGCGATGCTCTCCACATGCCCCTTGAGACGCTCGCCGCTCATCATCTGCAATTCGGCCTGGTCACCCACCTTCACATGCGGCAGCTTGGTCTCCTCGAAGAACCCGTAAACCCAGAACGAATTCTCGTCGACCACCGCCATCACCGCTTCACCGGTACGCGCATAGTCGCCCTTGTGGATATTCAGGTTGGTCACATAGCCGTCAACCGTCGCCACGATGTGCGTACGCTTGAGGTTCAGCTCGGCTGCGGCCAACTCGGCAAGGGCTTGTTGATAATCGGCTTGGGCGGAATTGGCGATGTTGCTGGCGTCGTCGCGGTTTTCCTTGGAAATCACCAGGTTGTCCATGTCGGCACGGCGCTTGGCATTGACCTTGCGCATTTCCCAGGTGGCCTTGCGCGAGGCGACCAGTGCCTTGGCCTGGTCGACGGCCAACTGGTAGTGCTCAGGGTCGATCTGGATCAGCAGGTCGCCCTTCTTCACCCGCTGGTTGTCCTTGACCGGTACATCCACCACGTAGCCGGGCACGTCGGCTGCGACGTTGATGATGTCGGCACGCACACGGCCATCACGGGTCCATGGCGTGGTCATGTAGTGCAGCCACAACTGGCGACCGATGGCCACGGCAGCGACCAGCACCAGCAGGGTGGCGATCAGGCTGAAGAACTTTTTCATCGAAGGATTCTCACCAGTAGACAGACAGCGCCATGGCGCCGAACAAGCAGACGAACAGGCTCAGGCGCAGCAGCGCCGGGTGCCAGAAGAAGCGGTAGCCATCATGGCTGGCAATGAACCGGTCCAGGCCCCAGGCCAGGCCCAGGGCAAACAGGAACATCAAGGTCATGGTGGGCATGTACACGCCATGGAAGGCGATCTCACGGGGCATGGTGCAATCCTTTCGCCGGTGCCAGTGGCGACTGTGGGTCCAGCAGGGAAGTACGGATGAAGTGCAGGTAGCTTTGCACGCGGCGCAGCACCGAGGTGTCGAAGTGCCGGGCGAATGGCTCGTCGGTGGCCTGCACGCGGGCGATGGCGTGGTCCACGGCCACCAGTGCGCGCTCGTGGTTGCTGGCGCTGGGCTGCAGGAACAGCCGGGTCAGCGCACGGCCCATGACACGGATTGCCTGGCGCCACGGCTGCGACTCGGCATAGGCCGGGTGCACCGGGGCGCGGGCTTGCTCCTTGCGCAGCTCGATGACGGCGTGGCCGATCTCCAGCACGGTGAACATCCAGCCCATCAGCTGGCTCTGCACCTGCGGCTTGCCGGCCGCCAGGCCATAGGCCTGGTGCAGCAGGTCGCGGGTGCGGCTTTCGAAGGCCGAGCCCAGGCCGCGCAGGCGGCCGCTGATGGCGAACAGCACCTGCTCGCGCAACGCCTGCTCCAGGCGGCTCCACAACCAGCGGCTGTTGGGCGGCAGGATGATCGCCCCGGCGGCGGCACAGACGAACATGCCGATCACCATGCCGATGTAGTCGTTGATGAAGGTGTACGGGTCATAAACGGTGAGGTTGTTCGGCACCGAACCAATCGCGAAGAACACCAGCAGGCCAATGCCATAACCGGCGTAGGCAGGGCGCGACGAAAGAAAAGCGCCCAGCACGAACACGGGCGCCAGCACCATGCACAGCAGCGGGAAACCGTCGATCCAGGGGAACACGAAGAAGGTTTCGAAGAAGCCGACAAAAGCGCCGATGGCCGTGCCGCAAGCCATCTGGAACGACATGCGCTTGGGGTTGGGTGACGCTGCAGAAAGGCATACGGTGACCGTGGCGATCAGGGTCATCATGGCGCCGCTGGGCCAATCGCTGAGCAGCCAGTAGCTGCCCAGCAGCAACAGCACTGCCGAAGCGCGCACACCGGCCGCCAGCGATACCAGCCAGCTGGTCTGCGCCACGTAGGGTTCGTCCCACTGCTCGCGCTCATGCTTGTGCGCGGCCAGCGAGGCATGGGTTTCGGCGTAGCTCAACATCTCGTCGACGAAGCGGTACAGCAGCTCGAACGCGGTATGGAAATCGAGCAGGTCGGATTCGCTGGGGTCCGTTGCCAGGTACTCCGCCCGCAGCCCCCGCACCTGGGCCTGCAGGCCTTCCTTGTAGGCGGCCAGCTCCAGGGTCAGGCGCAGCGCATCGGCGTCAGTCAACGCCCGGCCCACATAGGGCTGCAGCAACTCCACCAGGGTATTCAGGCCCGGTTCGATAGCGCTGACAATTTGCAGCGGGCCACGGGCACGCAGGCGCTCCAGCAAGCGGTGCAAGGCATTGAAGCGGGTGGTGATGGCCATGAACTCGCTGTTCATGCGCACCAGCCGGCCACTGCGACGGCGCATATGCGGGTCTTCGAAAGCGGTGACGTTGCGCAGGCTCTCGAGGCCCACTGCCTCTGCCACGAAGCGCACGTTGCTGCTCTCGAAGCGGTCCTTTTGACTGTCGCCACGCAGGGCCTCGACCACCACCCCGGCAAACACGCCAAAGCGCTGGTACAGGGCGTTGCGCATTGCGGCACTGGCCGACTGCGGCAGGATCGCGGCACTGACGAAGGTCGACACCAGAATACCCAGGGCGATTTCCAGCGCCCGCCATACCGCTGCCATGAACGCCTGGTCGGGGTGTTGCAGCACCGGCAGGCCGATCATCGCTGCGGTGTAGCCAGCCAGCACGAAACCATAGGCGCGGAAGGTGCGGTAGCGCATGGCACCGGCCGAGCACAGGCCCACCCACAGCGCCAGGCTGGGCAGAAACAGCTCGGTGTTCTGCGGGAAGATGGCGATCAGCGCCACCATCATCGCCGAACCCGCCAGGGTGCCTAGCACCCGGTAGAAGCTTTTCGCGAACACATGCCCGCTTTGCGGCTGCATGACGATGAAAACAGTGATCATCGCTGTACGCGGTTGCGGCAGCTCCAGGCGCATGGCCAACCACAAGGTAATGAACGCGGCGGCCAGCACCTTGAAGATGTACACCCAGGTCACGCCGTCGGTGCGTGCCCAGGCAAAGAAGCCCCGGCGCCATTCCAGGCTTTGCAGCCAGCGCACGGGCAAACTGGAAGTGCTCATTCGGCGTTATCCGGCTTCTTGTCGAAAATGGCCAGGGTGGCCGGGGTCTTCGGTGCTGCCTGGCGTTCCTCTTTCGGCACATCCTGACCGGCCTGCAGGCCACCACCCAGGGCGGTGACCAGCTCGGCATGGGCAATCAGGCGGGCGGCCTGCACCTGCTGCTGCACCTGCTGCTGGCGGAACAGCAAGGTCTGCGCGTTGAGTACGTTCAGGTAGTCGGTAAGGCCGCGCTGGAACGCGACCATGGCGATGTCGTAGGTTTTCTGTGCGGCAGCAACCGATTCGGCGGCGAAGTGCGACTGTTCTTTCATCGACTCGCGGCGGATCAACTGGTCGGAGATGTTCTTCAGTGCACCAACCACGGTCTGGTTGTAGCGGGCCACCGCCACGTCATACCCCGCCGAGGCCACGCCCAGTTCTGAGCGCAGGCGCCCACCGTCAAAGATCGGCAAGCTGATGGCCGGGCCGACGTTGTAGTTGAACTTGCGCCCGGTCAGGAATTCCAGCGGGCCACCCCCGGTGGCCATGAAGCCCAGGCTGCCGACCAGGTCGACGTTGGGGAAGAAGCCGGCGTGAGCGACGTCGATGCCACGCGCCTGGGCAGCCACCTGCCAGCGGCTGGCAACCACATCAGGCCGCTGGCCGACCAGTTCGGCGGGCAGGTTCGAAGGCAGTTTCAGCGGCGCGGCCAAGGCCAGGACCGGGCGTTGCAACTGCGCGCCTTCCCCCGGGCCCTTGCCGGCCAGTGCGGCCAGCTGGTTGCGGGTCAGGGCAATTTCTTCGTCGAGGCTGTCGAGCTGACGGTGGGTTTCCGGCAGCGGCGCTTCGGCCTGGCTGACTTCGAAATGGGTGCCGATACCGGCATCCAGGCGACGCTTGGCCAGGGCCAGGATCTGCTCCTGCTGTTCCAGTTCGGCCTTGACGATATCGCGCTGGGCAAAATGCAGGCTCAGCTGGATGTAGGCACGCACCACATTGTTCTGCAGTTCCAGCTGCGCCTGGCGGGCTTCGGCCACGCTCATGTGCGCCTGGTCCACGGCCTGCTCGCTGGCATTGCGTTCACGGTCCCACAAGTCGAGGGCGTAGCTGAAGCCGATGGCAGCGTTGTTGTCCCAGGTGTTGGCACCGGACAGCGCGCCAGGGCCATAGAACTGGTCTTCCGGCCAGTTGTGGCGCTTGAGCGTGGCCTGGCCGTTGGCCTGGAGCTTTTCCGCCGACTCGACCACACCGGCCATGGCCTTGGCTTCGCGCACCCGCGCTGCGGCCATGGCCAGGCTTGGGCTACCGGCCACGGCCAGGGTAACCCAGCGGTCCAGCTGAGGGTCACCATAGGCGTGCCACCACTGCTGGTCGGGCCAGTGAGCGTCAGTCGCGGCTTCGCGAATGGCCGCGTCGGTGGTCAAGGTATTGGCTTGCAGCGTCTTGCTTTGCGGGGCAATGCCCCAGGTTCCGATACAGCCGCTCAAGGTGAGGGCAAGGGCACAGGCACTGAACGCCTTGAGCGTTCTGATGATGCGACGCGGCACAGCTGCGATTTCCCGAGGAAGAGGTGAAGGGGCCGGGCAATTCTAGGGGGCAGCAGCACTGGCGATAAGCACAGATTCCTGCGAATCTTTGTTACCAAAACAGCGATAATCCGCCTTTGGTCGAAGGCAACTTTTTCTCTTTTCCAAGTTACTTCGTGACACAATTTTGTCCTCTACCTCGAGAGTGACCCATGGACACCCTGCAAAACATGCGTGCTTTCAGTTGCGTAGCCCAACTCGGCAGCTTCACTGCCGCTGCGGCGCAACTGGATACGACCACCGCGAACGTGTCGCGGGCGGTCTCCAACCTGGAAGCCCATCTGCAAACAAGGCTGCTCAACCGTACCACCCGCCGCATTGCGCTGACCGAAGCCGGCAAGCGTTACCTGATGCGTTGCGAACAGATTCTTACCTACGTCGAAGAAGCCGAGGCCGAAGCCAGCGACGCCCATGCGCGCCCGGCCGGGCAGTTGAAGGTGCATTCGATGACTGGGGTCGGCCAGCACTTCGTGGTCGATGCCATCGCCCGCTACCGCGAAACGCACCCGGACGTGACCTTCGATTTGACCATGGCCAACCGCGTGCCCGATCTGCTCGACGAGGGTTATGACGTCTCCATCGTGCTGGCCACCGAACTGCCCGACTCGGGGTTCGTTTCGCAGCGCCTGGGCATCACCTACAGCATTGTCTGTGCCTCGCCCGCCTACATCGCCCAGCATGGCGTGGCGCACAAGCCTGCCGACCTGCTCAAGCACGCCTGCCTGCGCATGGTCAGCCCGGTGATACCGCTGGAGAAGTGGCTGTTCGATGGCCCGGAAGGCCAAGAGATGGTCAACATCACCAGTTCGCCGTTCATGGTGAACACCGCCGATGCCATGAAGACTGCGATCCGCAGTGGCATGGGCGTAGGCGTGCTGCCGATCTATTCGGCTATCGAGGGCCTGCGGGACGGTAGCCTGGTACGGGTACTGCCGGAGTATCGCCTGCAGGAGTTGAACCTGTATGCCATCTATCCATCGCGGCAGTATCTGGATGCCAAGATCAAGACCTGGGTCGAGTACCTGCGCAACTCGCTGCCAGAGATTCTTGCCGCGCATGAGGCAGACCTGAAAACCCATCAGGTGCTGATCGCCAACTAAAAAGCTGCTGCAATGCGGGGGCGGACAATGGTAGGTTGCTAACCATTGATTTCGCCTGTTCCGGCACCTTCGCGGGCAAGCCCGCTCCTACAAGGCACCGCGCCCCCCCGTAGGAGCGGGCTTGCCCGCGAAGGGACCAGCACAGCCCCACCCCGCCTTGCAGAGAAGTTGCCCGATGAAAAAGACCGTCCTGGCCTTCAGCCGTATCACCCCGGCCATGGCCGAACGCCTGCAGCAAGACTTCAACGTGATCCTGCCCAACCCCAAGCTCGGCGACATCAGCGCCCAGTTCAACGAAGCCCTGCCTGAAGCCCATGGTCTGATCGGCGTTGGTCGCAAGCTCGGCCGGGCGCAGCTTGAAGGCGCGGCCAGGCTGGAGGTGGTGTCCAGCGTGTCGGTCGGCTATGACAACTACGACCTCGACTACTTCAACGAGCGCGGCATCGCCCTGACCAACACCCCCGACGTGCTGACCGAAAGCACCGCCGACCTGGGCTTCTCGCTGATCATGGGCTGCGCCCGGCGCACCGCCGAGCTGGATGCCTGGACCAAGGCCGGCAACTGGCAGGCCACCGTGGGCCCGGCCCACTTCGGCAGCGATGTGCATGGCAAGACCCTGGGCATCGTCGGCATGGGCAACATTGGTGCAGCAGTGGCACGCCGTGGCCGTTTCGGCTTCAACATGCCGATCCTGTACAGCGGCAACAGCCGCAAGACCGCGCTGGAGAAGGAGCTGGGCGCGCAGTTCCGCAGCCTGGATCAGTTGCTGGCCGAAGCCGACTTCGTGGTCATCGTGGTGCCGTTGTCCGATGCCACCCGCAAGCTGATCAGCAGCCGCGAGCTGAAGCTGATGAAGCCGAGTGCGTTCCTGATCAACATTGCCCGTGGGCCGGTGGTGGATGAGGCGGCGCTGATCGAGGCGCTGCAGGCGGGCACCATTCGCGGCACAGGCCTGGATGTGTACGAGAAAGAACCGCTGAGCGACTCGCCGCTGTTCAAGCTGCCCAATGCGCTGACCTTGCCGCACATTGGCTCGGCCACTGCCGAAACCCGTGAGGCCATGGCCAACCGGGCGATCGACAACCTGCGTGCGGCGCTGCTGGGCGAGCGGCCGCGGGACCTGGTGAACCCGCAGGTGTGGAAGGGCTGACCGTTTGATGGTGCCTTTGCCGGCCCTTTCGCGGGTAAACCCGCTTCTATCAAACAAAAGATAACCCACTGTTCTTTCTAGCGAAAAAAACAGGCGCGCGGGGTCAATGGCGGCGAAGTGTTCACTCTTCTATACGTGGTCACAGCAAGCTGTGCCGACAGGGATTAACGCCGATGCCATTTGGGCCACTCTCTCATTCGGGAGCAAAGCAGCACACCAGTGCGGTCTACGGCCTCTTTCCCGCGCATTGGGAACCATAGCAAAGTATTCGGCGGCTGACCTACCCGGATCAGTCGGCGAATGCTTTTCTAGATCTCGATGTCAGTGCAGATCTGACGTCATGCGCATCCTGTTTGCTGTGCGACAGCGCAGCCCGGAAGGGCTGGGTGATCTCTCATCAAACAAAATGCAACCCATTGTTTTCTAAGCACTCAAGCGGCCACCAGTTGATACCCCAGTTTCCGGGCTTTGCGAAGCAAAGCCCGGACCTGCCGGTCTTGGCTTCTGGTTTCGAACTCCTCAAGACCTTGTTCAACATAAGCCTGCTTCTTGGTTAACAGGTTGTACACCAGACGTGCCAACTGATGCGCAGTGGCCTTGATGGCGCAGCTGGTATCCATTCGAGTCAGTCTGGCTCGGTGCGATGCGCCAATGAAACCCTTGTCGTTACGGGCATTGGATGCAGCCTGCTTGAGTGCTTGCGCTGCTCGATTGACTATTTTGGGCCCACCACCTGCCAGTCGATGACCGCCGGAAATTCGGGTAGGGGGAGCCAGTCCCAACCAAGAGCAGAAGTGCTGTGAGGACGGGAAGCGTGATAGATCTGTACCGATCTCCCCTGCCAGCACTAATGCAGTGTCCACCCCAATGGTTGGAATTGCGGTTAGGTCCACGCCAAGAACTTTCCACAAAGTCTGATGCAATACAGTCTGTTGGGCGCCGTTTCGGTGTGGGCTCCGTAAAGGCTTCTTGGATGGCTCTGGCTTGTTTTGCAGCACCGGCAACTGCTCTAACGCGGCTTTTATGGCGTCGTCACAATCTGCAATTTGCTGCTCCAGGAAGTCATAGGCAGCCAATTCCTGAGTTAGCGCATGCAAATGCTCGCGCCGCCAATTGCCATGAAGACTCCGAGCGACAGCCTCCTTGCCTGCCTTGATGCGGCGGTCGGTTAGTTCAGCCAGTTGCACTGGGTCCCGTTCACCTGCGCAGATGGCCCGCAAAATCTTCATGCCAGTTACACCGGAAATATCACTGATGACATTGGCCAGCTGGATGTTCATTTGGCTCATGGCCTTTTGCATCCGGTTCAGCGTCTGCGCCTGGTCTTTCACTTTGGAAGCACGCTGCCTGACCAATGACCGGACGCAGCAGGTCAGATCATCGGGGCGGAATGCGCCTCTGAGCAGTCCATGAGTCATCAGCTGCCAGATCCACTGGCAATCCAGCACATCTGATTTACGGCCCGTGATTTGCCGAGTTGCTCTGGCATTGACGAGATAAACGTCAAAACCGCGCTCGCTGAGAATCTCGTAAATTGGAATCCAATAAACCCCCGTGGATTCCATGGCAACGACCTTGATCCCCAGGCTTTCAAGCCAGTTAGCCATCTTGAGCAGGTCGTCAGTAAAGGACGTGAACGACTGGACGGGATTTTCGTGCCGGGGATCGACCGCCACGAAATGCTCTCGACCACCGACATCGATCGCCGCGCAATCGGGATGGACGACGGTAAAGCGTTGCTTGGAAGGCTTGCGCGCCATGATGAATCCTCGCAGGATAAAGGGCGCGCGGGGCACACGGTGGCGAAAGGGTTCACTCTCTCATACGTGGTCACAGCTGAATCAGCTGATGCCTACAGGGACTTCACGCCGATACCGTGCGGATCACTCTCCTACGCGGGTGTGCAGACACACACCAGTGCTGGCTACGATCTCTGTCCCGCGCACACGAACCCTAACAAAGCAAAAGGCGGCTGGCCCTACCGGGCCAACCGCCTTTTCTTTTTCAAAATGTCAGCGTCGCTGCGGAACTGAAGCCGTACACCTCATGTTTGCTGCGCGACAGCGCAGCCCGGAAGGGCTGGGTGATCTCCTACAGGGCGGTTTACCCGCGAAAGGGCCGGCCCAGGCAACCATCATCTATTTGGCTACCACAACACCCTCAGCCACCCTGGCCCGGGGCTTGCGAAACACCAGCACATTCCCCGCCATTACCGCCACCAACCCGAGCAAGGCCGGCGCCGTCCACTGATAACCCTCGGCCACCGCCGACACATTCAACGCCACCAACGGGAACAGCACCGTGCAGTAAGCTGCCCGCTCCGGGCCCATGCGCCCGACCAAGGTCAGGTAGGCAGTAAAGGCAATCACCGACCCCGGCACCACCAGGTACAGCAGTGAACCGATATAGCGCGCATTCCACTCCATGCTGAACGGCACGCCGCTGACCACACAGAACACCGCCAGCATCACCGCCCCATAGACCATGCCCCAGGCATTGGTCGTCATCGGCTTGAGCCCGGCCTTCTGCTGCATGCTCGACAGCATGTTGCCGGCCGAGAAGCACAGCGTACCCAACAGGGCCAAGCCAAGGCCGTACAGGGTTTCGCGGCTGGCTGCGTGATGCGACAGCTCCGGCCAGAACAGCAGGCCCAGGCCAAGCAGGCCCAAGGCACCACCGCCAAGCACATTGCCGGCGATTCTCTGGCCGAAGAAAATGCGGGCGTTAAGCGCGTTCCACAGTGTGGCGGTTGAGAACACCACCGCGATCAAGCCGCTGGCGATCCACTGGCTGGCGCTGAGGAAGCAGATGAAGTTGACGCAGAACAGGCACAGGCCCTGGGCCAGGCAGATCTGGTGGCCACGGCGGTTCATGGGTTGCAGCCGGCGGGTAATCAACAGGAAAGCAAACAGGATCAGGCCGGCCAGGGCGAAGCGGTAGACGATCGAAACCGGGATCGCGACCACGCCTAGCTGGAGTTTCAGGGCGATCCAGGTGGTGCCCCAGATCAGGACGGTGAGCAGGTAGAGTGACAGGTTCATGGTGGCGGTTCCTTGGGCCTTTGGAAATCGGTGCCCGGCGCTTCGCGGGTAAACCCGCTCCTACAGGGATCACCAGTGTTCTTGCGATCGGCCTCTGGCTGCTTGCACAAACTTGCGCTTTTCTTGCGCCGGTAGCTGTCACTCGATCCAGGGCGCAGTAGGATGGCAGGCAAGAGGACCCGCCCATGACGCCACTCACCCAGTTGCAAGTGTTCAACGCCATGCATGCCTCGCCCAATGCCAGGCTGGAGCTGAGCGCGCACCTGGGCGACGGACTGGCGGCGGCGTTGTGGAGCAACCGTGACGATGCGCGCGACTACCAGGCGCCTAGCCATCACACCTTGTCGTGCTACATCGCCGACGGCACCGGCACCTTCCGCCGCCAGCGCCCGGCCGACAAAGGTGCGCCCGACAAGCTGTGCGTGATGCCGGCCGGGCAGGAATCGAACTGGGTCGTCAATGGCGCGATCCGCCTGGCACACCTGTATGTCAGCGAGGCACAGTTCGCCCTGGGCTGTGTACGCCTGCTCGACCGGGAACCGCGCGAGCTGCAACTGCAGGAAGCGACCTTTCTGGACGACCCGCAGCAGGCTGGCCGCTTTCGTCAATTGATCCAGCTGGACTGGGACGAGCCCGGCGAGCGCCTGCTGGCCAGCAGCCTGGCGCACGAGATCGTGGACCATGCGCTGCTCAGCCAGGTCGGGTTGCGCCAAGGCCTGCGCCTGAAAGGCGGGCTGGCGCCAAACCTGCGCCGGCAGTTGGTCGACTACCTCGAGGCACACCTGGACCAGCCCATCACCCTGGACGAGCTGGCGCTGCGCTGCAATCTGTCCGAATACCACTTTGCGCGCATGTTCCGCGCCAGTTTCGGGCTCCCGCCGCACCAGTATCTGCTGGCCCGGCGGCTGCACCGGGCGTGCCAGTTGTTGCGGCTGGGAGTAATGCCGCTGGGAGAGATTGCCTTATTGTGCGGGTTTGCCAGTGCCAGCCATTTCAGCAACCGGTTTCGCCAAGCCCTGGGGGCCACACCTGGCGAATACCGCAAGGCCTTTTTCATCTGAAACCGGGGGCGCTCTGCGGCCCCATTTGCCTAAAACTCGAAGGTGCTCGACAAACTGACCTGCCGCGCATCGCCAATCGCCACAAAGTACTGGTTCACCGCCGAGCTGTAATACACCTTGTCGAACAGGTTCTTCACGTTCAGTTGCAGGCGCACGTTGTGTTCGTCGAGTTTGGTTTCATAAGTGGCAAACGCATCGGCAACGGTATAGCTCGGCAGGTCGAAGGTATTGGTCGCGTTACCCGAACGCTCGCCCACATAACGGGCGCCGGCACCGAAGCGCAGCCGGTCACTCCCGAACAGGCTGCCAAAGTCATACACCGCCGACAGCGAGCCGCTGTGGCGGGCCACGTTCTGCAGGCGATTGCCCTCAAGATCAGGGTCCTTGGTGACCTTGGCATCGGTCAGTGCATAGCTGCCGATCAGGCTCCAGCGCTCGCTGAGCTGGCCGGTCACGTCGAGTTCCACACCGCGTGAACTGACCTCACCCGCATTGCTGTAGACCGTCTCGCTTGTGACGGCGTCAAAGTTCGAGACCAGTACATTGCGCTTGGTGATATCGAACAATGCCAGGGTGCCTGTGATGCGGCCTGGCATGTCGAGCTTGGCGCCCAGCTCCCACGCCTTGCCCTCCTCAGGTGCCACCGAGGAGTCGAGCACGACATTGCCGGTCAGCGGCGCGATGGTCGAGTTGGGCTTGAACGACTCGCTGTAGCTGCCATAGAACGAGAGCTGGTCGTCGACTTTGTAAACGATACCGGCGTGAGGTACCCAGGCCTGGCCACTGATGTCGGTATTGGCCTTGAACGGGCGACCGCGGCCAGCGTACTGGTCGTACTGCTGGAAACGCGCACCTGCTACAAGGATCCAGTGCTCATCGAGGTGCAGCGCGTCCTGCACGAACAGCGCATCGGTGCGCAGCTTGTCGGTCTGGTCGCTGTCGCTGGCTCGCACGTTGGTGCCCTCCACTTCCTGCCCGTAGACCGGGTCCAGATAACTGAACGTGGACTGTGGTGTCTGGCGAATCAGGTCACCGCGAAAGATCTTGCGGTCTTCATGGTCAATGCCGAACAGCAGGTCATGCTGCATCCCCGCCAGCTCGACATTGCCATTGAGGCTCAGGGTCACGAACTGGTCACGGCTCATGGCGTTGTGGGTACCGTCGATGCTGCGTGTCAGCGTGCCTTGGGTTTCGTTGACGCCGGTCACGCGAACCTGGCTGGCATCGTAGGTCTCACGATTGAAGCTGTAGCCGAAGTGCAGCTTCCAGTCATCGGCCAGCTGATGGTCGACTTCCAGGCGATACAGGTCGGAGCGCCCTTCCATGTCGTTGAACGGCTCGTCCAGGCGGCGCGTGGCAGGGATGTTCAGCGGGTGGCCGTTGTTGCCGAACGCGGTGCCACGGTCGAACGGATAGAGAAATTCACGGTGCTCGTAGGCCAGCACCACCTGGGTGTCTTCGCCCAGCCAGGCCAGCGACGGCGCCACCAGCGATTCGCGGTGCACGCCGTAGTTACGCCAGTAGTCCTCGTCTTCGTGGTCGACGACCAGGCGGTAGGCGAAGTTGCTGTCACCCAGTGCGCCCGTGCTGTCGAGCCCGCCACCGCTGCCGTTCTTGCCGCTGCCATAGGTCGAGCCGCGCACGGTCAGGGCGTTGTACTGCTGCAACTGCGGACGCTTGCTGACCACGTTGATGACCCCACCCGGATCCTGGATACCGTACAGCAGCGAGGCAGGGCCCTTGAGCACTTCGACCCGCTCGGTGCTGGCGTTGAGGTTGCGACCCTGCACCACGGGCATGCCATCGCGCATGATCGAGCCGTCGCGGTTGTCGCCGAAGCCACGTTTCATAACCGTGTCGGATGTGCCGCCGAAGTTGTTGCCCTGGGTAATGCCACTGACGTTGGCCAGGGCATCATCGAGGTTGCGCGGGGCCTGGTCGCGGATGACCTGGGCCGGTACCACGTTGATTGCCTGGGGGATGTCCTGGTTCGGGCCCTGGCCGCGCATGATCGAAGCGCTGGCCGGGGGCTGGTAGCTGTAGTCGTCCAGTTGCGAGGTCACGGTGGTGGCCTGCAGGCTGAGGGCTCCGGAGGTGTCTGCTGGTTCGAGGGTCAGGGTACGTGCGTCGACGCGGCGCCAGGCCAGCCCAGCGTTGCCCAGCAGTTGTTGCAGCGCCTGCTCGGCGCTGAACCGGCCATTCAGCGCTGGCGCTTGCACGCCCGGCAGCTCGAGGGTGTAGACCACGCTCTGGCCAGTGGTACGGCTGAAGGCGTTCAGGGCCTGGGCCAAGGGTTGGGCCGGCTGGGCGAAGGCATAGGCCTGCAGCTGCTCGGCCGCGGTTGCCAGGGGGGCGACAGCGAAGGCCGGGAGCGCAGCAAGGCCGAACCAGAGAGGGACGCAACGCGGGGTGAACTTCATGGACGCAGACCTGTGAGGGGGTGATTATTGCGAATCAATCGCACTTTCACTCATTACACGGATGCCACGTGCTGTTACCTCACCTGTGCCTGGAAATATTTTTGCTGTGGCGGCCTCTTCGCGGGTAAACCCGCCCCTACGGGGGGTTTACCCGTGAAGAGGCTGGCACAGGCAACTACCGAACCAGGGTCAAACGCCCCAACACGGTCTGCCGTGAAAAACCCATCACCTTGCCCAGCGAATCCAGCGCCAGCAGCGGCTCGGCCACCGGGAAGCTGCCGCTGACCTTGCGCTGCCCCAGGTCACCATCGAGCAACAGGATACGCCCCGGGTAATAACGCCCAAGGTCATCGATCACCTGCGCCAGCGGCACCTGGTAATAGTTCAGCCACCCCTGGCGCCAGGCCAGGCGGTTGTCACTGTCCACCGCCAAGGTGTCGCCTACCCTACCTGCGCGGTAGGTCAGCTGCTGGTTGGCAGTCAGTTCTCGCGCCACAGTGCCCTGCGCGGGGCTGACGCCCACACGCCCGCTGCGCACCGTCACCTGGGCGCCCTCGCCTTGCTCACGCACCTCGAACTGGGTGCCGAGCACCCGCACTTCGCCGCCGGCAGCTTCCACCAGGAACGGCTCACCGGTATGGGTAACCTCGAAGAACGCCGCGCCATGCAGCAACCGCACACGGCGCTCACCCTGGGCGAAATCGACCGCAATGGCGCTACCTGCATCAAGCGTCACCTGTGACTGGTCGGCCAAAATCACCTGGCGAATCTGCCCGGTACTGCTGTAGTCCGCCTGCAGGTCCTGCAACCAGTACCCCGGGTGCCAACCACCAGCGACGCCCACGGCCAGCACCAGGCAGGCTGCCAACGCCAGGCCTGCCACCCGCCGCCAGCCACCACGCGCCGGTGGTCTGGCCATGGCATCGAGGTAGCGCTGCAGGGCGTCCTGCTCTTCGTCCGCCAGCCGCGCCGCCGGGGCGGCGCTTTTCTGCCAAAGCACCTGGGCCTGGTCGTAGGCTGCGCGGTGTGCGGGGTCGGCCAGCAACCAGCGCTTGAATGCCGCCCCTTCGGCTTGCCCGGGTTGCTCGTTGATCCGGTTGAACCATTGCAGGGCAGCCTGGAACTGCGCTTCGGTGATCGGCGGTAAACGGCTCATCGACGGGCGCTCCCTGGCCGGCGTGGGGTGGACGCGGGCTCGGCAACACTCGCCTTGCACGCTTCAAGGGCGCGCATCATATGCTTTTCCACGGCGCTCTGTGACAGCTGCATGGCTTTGGCGATCTCGCTGTACTTGCAGCCGTGAATGCGGTTGAGCAGGAAGATCTGCCGGGTGCGCTCGGGCAAGGCACGCAAGGTGGCCTCGATACGCTGCAAGTCGTGGTCGACCTCCACGGCCTGCTCAGGGGCCTGGGCCAGGCTCGCCTCGCTCACCGGCACAGCGGCTTCGGCTACGCGTTCGCGGCTACTTTCGCTGCGCAGGTGGTCTATGGCCAGGTTGCCCGCGCAACGCAGCAGGTAAGTGTCCAGCGCCTCGACCTTGACCTCGGGGCGACGCCAGAAACGAAGGAACAATTCCTGGACCAGGTCCGAAGCGGTGGCGCGGCAGCCGACCCGACGGCTTACCAACGCCTCCATACGCGCACGCTGGGCCTGGAACACCTGGACGAAACGTGCACGTGCGCCTGCGCTGTCAGCGTGAGGCTCGATGATATCCCCTGGCTCGCTCACGGGGGTCACACGGCAAACACGGCGAGCATCGGGCCCAGCACCACGCTGACGGCGGCCAGGCCCAGCAGCAGACGAGGCTGGTAGGGCAGGCCGAACACCCACAGTGTTACCCCGGCCATCATCACCGCGGTCCACTCCACCAGGCCGAGGGCCCAGCCACGCTGGTGCACGCTGAGCACCAGCGACAGTATCAGCAGCAGCCAACCTGCAAAACGCAACAGGTGCAAGTGGCGCGGGCGCGGCTTGCGCCCAAGCAAGTCGCTGAAATGCTTTTCCATCGCCAGGCAAAGGGCAACTAAGCCTGCAAAGGCGATCAGTGCGTTACCCAGCATCAGCTCGCCCCCAACGTTTCAATGCTCGGTTTTTTTGCCGCACGTGCCGCGCGCTTGGCTACGGGCGTGGGGCTGACCAGCATCTTGCGAGCCAGCCAGGCCAGAAACAGGCCGGTCCCCAGGGCTGTCAGATCGAAGCCGGCCATGGCCCAGTCGCCCTCCAGTACCGAATGGTTCAAGCCCCGGTCAGTCGTCAGGCCATTGGGCAACGGCAGCAGCGCGAAGGCCAGCGCCCCCAGCGCCAGTTGCTCGCCCCAGGCCTTGCGCCCGCTACGCAGCACGGCGTGCACCAGCGACAGGCCCCAGGCGATGAAGAAAGCATTGACCTCCCAGTCGGCGCGGCCTTCGACAGCCATGGGCACCAGGCGGTTGGCCCAGAAGAAGCTCGCCACCGCCAGCAACAAGCCGCTCATGCTGGCAATATTGAGCACTTCGACCAAACGCAGCTCACCTGGCATATGCCCGTTCTTGGCGTGCTTGAGCTGGCGCTTGCCCAACCACATCACCAACCCGGTACCAATCACCGCAGTACCGGCCACGCCAAAGAAGAAGTACAGCCAGCGCAGCCAAGGCCCGGCAAAGTTACCCATGTGCAGGCCGGCGAAACTGAAGGCGGTCATCATTACCCCGCTCTCTGGCTTGCCCTGGCTCAACAGCGCACCACTGGCCCCATCGAATGTCCAGTTGGCGCTACGCCGATAAGCCACGTGGTCGGCTGCCGATTGGGTGAAGGTAACGCGGGCATTGCTGTCGCCCGGGTTCTGCACCTGGATGTTGCCGACACGCGCCCCCGGCTGCAGCTCCTGCACCTTGGCGTACAGGCTCGGCAGCGCTACCAGCGGCGTGGCCACCTGGGCCGCCTTGGGCGCATCGTTGCGGCCAAACAGGTCGTTGAAGTACTTGTCGGTGTCATTGCCGTAGCTGGCCATGATGCCCGCCGGCATCACCATGTACATGAACAGCACCAGGCTGCTGTAGCTGATCATCAGGTGAAACGGCAGCACCAGCACGCCGATGGCATTGTGCCCGTCCAGCCAGGAACGCTGCCCCTTGCCAGGGCGGAAGGTGAAGAACTCCTTGAAGATCTTCTTGTGGGTAATGATGCCGGTGACCAACCCCAGCAGCATGATGAAAGCGCAGAACGTCGAGAGCCAACGGCCAACCGGGTAAGGCATCTGAAGCTGGAAGTGAAAGCGGTAGAAGAACTCACCACCGCGGCTGTCACGTGCTTCCACCGGCTGGCCGGTCTGGGTATCGAGGGTTTTCCTGACGAAGCCACGCGGGCCGCCACTGGGGTCGCGGTACCCCACACTCAAGGCGGCCTCCCGTTCGTTCGGCATGCGAATGAACCAGGTACTCGAATGCCCTGCATTGTCCTGCAGGTAACGTTGAGCGACCGCCAGGCTATTGATCGGGTCCAGGGCATGGCTGCGCACTTCAGGTTGCGACCAATGAGTGATTTCTTCCTTGAAGTACGACAGCGTGCCGGTAAGGAAGATGGCGAACAACAGCCAGCCGAAGATCAGGCCGGTCCAGGTGTGCAGCCAGGCCATGGCCTGGCGGAAGCCTTCTTTCATGCGTTTTTCATCCAGTAGGCAACGCCGCTGATCACGCCCAGCAGCAGGCTTGGCGCCAATACGCCCAACCAGGCACGCCAGGCGCTGCGGCAGGCGAAACACCAGATGAACGCCAGCAGGTAGAAGACGAACGACAGCAGCAGGCCGGTGAGCGTGGCATCGACCTTTGGCAACGGCGCCAGCAAGGCAATACAGACACTGGCCATCGACGCCAGCAAGTAGCCGCCCAGCAGCGCGGCCAGGCTGCGTGAGGCAACGCCCAGCCGGTAACTGAACGGGAGGCCGGCGGTTTTGCGCGTCATGGCGAAGGTCCGGGCGTTTTCGGGGTTGCAATACTAATGATTTCAATTCTCATAAGCAAAGCCTGCTGACAGGTGACGATTGCCGAAACAGACGGCCACCCATACAATGCGAACAATTCTTACTACCAGTTGCGCTGTCATGCGCCGGAGTATCACGGTGACCAGCGCGCTTACATCGACGGTCGAAGGCCTTTACCACGCACACCACAACTGGCTCACCGGCTGGTTGCGTCGCCGTCTGGGCTGCCCGCACAGCGCCGCCGATCTGGCCCAGGACACCTACATGCGCCTGCTCCAGGCGCGCGAGGCGCCCCAGTTGGTGGAGCCGCGTGCGTTTCTTGCCACCGTAGCCAAACGCGTATTGTGTAACCACTTCCGCCGCCAGGAACTGGAGCGTGCCTACCTGCAAGCGCTCGCACAGGTCCCGGAAGAGGTCGCGCCGTGCGAGGAACAGAAGGCGATCATCTTCGAGACATTGCTAGCGCTCGACCACTTGCTGGACGGCCTTCCACCGTTGGTCAAACGCGCCTTCCTGCTGGCCCAGGTCGACGGCCTGGGCCAAGGCGAAATCGCTCGCGAACTGGGCATTTCGCTGGCCACGGTCAAGCGCTACCTGAACAAGGCAGCCATGCGCTGCTACTTCGCGCTGTGAACGCCTCGTTTTCCCCGCTGGTGGCGGAACAGGCCGTGCATTGGTTGATCGAGTCGCAAGGTGATGACTTCGGCCAGGCGCAACAGCTGGCGTTCGACCACTGGTTGCAGGCCGACCTGGAGCATCAGCGGGCCTGGGCGCATATCCAACAGGTCAACCAACGCTTGCGTGGGGTGTCCTCGCCGGTGGTGCACGCAACGCTGCAAGCCCCGCAATCTTCAGCCCGGCGTCGGGCGCTCAAGGCCTTGCTGCTGGTCGGTATGGCCAGTGCCACGGGGCTTGGCCTGCAACAGCACAACCCCCTTCCCGGGATGATGGCCGACTACCGCAGCCCGGTCGGTCAGCGCCGACGCATGCAACTGGGCGACGGCAGCGTGCTGCAACTCAACACCCGCAGCGCCGCCGATGTGCGTTTCGACGGGCAGCAGCGGTTGGTGCACCTGTTCGAGGGCGAACTGGCACTGCAAGTGGCCAGCGATGCACGGCCGCTGCAGCTACGTACTGGTGAGGGTGTATTGTACCTGGACAGCGGGCGCTTCAACGTACGCCAGTTCGACGGGTATAGCCTGGTGTCGGTGTTCGAAGGCGGGGCCAGCGCACATGGGCAGCCGCTCATGGCCGGGCAACAGGCACGCTTCACCGGCGCCTGGCGCTCGGTGTCGGCACTCGACCGCAATGTCGGCGCCTGGGTCGACGGCATGCTGGTGGCCTCGCAGATGCGCCTGGCAGACTTCCTTGCCGAACTCGGGCGCTATCGCCATGGGCAGTTGGGGTGCAGCGAGCAGGTTGCCGACTTGCGCATTTCTGGGTCGTATCCGTTGGATGACAGTGAGCGCATCCTGCAAATGCTGGAAGTGGCGTTGCCGGTGCGTGTGAAGCAGTTCACCCGCTACTGGGTGACGGTCGAGCCCAAAATCAGTTAGCGCCAGCAAAGGCGAAATATTTTCATATCGACTGAGCCATTTTCCCAACCTCGCGTGACAGACACGGCAGAAGCCCTCTCTCAGGACCCGACCCATGCCGTTGCGCCCCAACCCGTTCGTTCACGCCCTGCTGCTCACCACCACCCTCGGCCTGGCCATGCCCGCCGCCCAGGCCGAAACCCGCAGCTACCACATCGCCGCCGGTTCTCTTGAAGACGCCCTCAACCAGTTCGGCCGCGAAAGCGGTGCACTGATCTCGTTCGGCTCGCAACTGACCCAGGGCATGAGCACTCAAGGCCTGGACGGCCAGTACGACACGCGCCAGGGGCTCGACGCCCTGCTGCGCGGCAGCGGCCTGCAAGCACGCCAGGAAACCGACAACGCGTTCAGCCTGCAACCCATCACAGCCCCTGCTGCTGGCGCAGCAGTCGAGCTAGGCGCCTCCACCGTGGTCGGCGACTGGCTGGCCGAGGCGCAGCAGGACAACGTATTCGAGCACCCCGGCGCCCGCGACGTAGTGCGCCGTGAGGAATTCGAACGCAACGGTGCTACCACCGCCCGCGAAGTGCTCAACCGCATCCCCGGGGTCAACGCCCCCGACAACAACGGTACCGGCAGCCATGACCTGGCGCTGAACTTCGGCATCCGCGGCCTCAACCCGCGCCTGGCATCGCGCTCGACCGTGCTGATGGATGGCATCCCGGTGCCCTTCGCGCCGTACGGCCAGCCGCAGCTGTCGCTGGCCCCGCTGAGCATGGGCAACATGGACGCAGTGGACGTAGTGCGCGGTGGCGGCGCGGTGCGCTACGGCCCGCAGAACGTCGGCGGCATCGTCAACTTCGTCACCCGGGCGATCCCTGAACAGGCCACGTTCAAGGCCGCCATGCAAAACCAGATCAGCCCGTCTTCGAGCCACGAAGGTTTCAAGAACAGCGCCAACCTGCTGGTCGGTGGCACCAACGACAACGGTCTGGGCGGCGCCCTGTTGTACTCCGGCACCCGCGGGGGTGACTGGCGCGAACACAGCGACACGCAGATCGACGACCTGATCCTCAAGGGCAAGCTGCAACTGGACGAAGCCAACAGCCTGCACGCCATGGCCCAGTACTACGAGGGCGAGGCCGACATGCCCGGCGGCCTGAGCACCGCCGATTTCGATGCCGACCCGTACCAGTCCACGCGCCTGAAAGACAAGTTCTGGGGCCGCCGCACGCTGTTCAACTTCGGCTACGACTACAAGCAGGATGACCGCCAGTTCAGCGTCAACAGCTTCTTCACCAAGACCCTGCGCAGCGGCTACCTGGACCAAGGCAGCTTCGTCTCGCTGTCGCCACGCGAGTACTGGGTGCGCGGCATCGAAACCCGCTTCTCGCAGGGCGTGGCCCTGGGTGACAGCTGGCACGAGCTGGGCATCGGCTACCGCTACGTCAACGAAGCCGGCCACGAACTGCGCTTCCGCGAGCCGGTGAACGGCAGCCTGCCCACCACCGCCAGCCGCAACGACCGCGACACCCGTGGCAGCACCGAAGCCCATGCCATCTACCTGGATGACCGCATCGACATCGGCCGCTGGACCATCACCCCGGGCGTGCGCTACGAGATGATCGACTCCGAGCAGAGCAACAAGCTCAACGGCCAGCGCTACCAGGGCAGCTACAACACTGCACTGCCAGCCCTGAACGTGATGTACCACCTGACCGACAGCTGGAACCTGTACGCCAACACCGAAGGATCGTTCGGCAGCGTGCAGTACAGCCAGATGCCCAACCGGGTCAGCAGTGGCGAAGTGAAACCGGAAAAAGCGCGCACCTGGGAAGTGGGTACCCGTTACGACAACGGCGACTTGCAGGCCGAGATCGGCGCGTTCCTGATCAACTTCGACAACCAGTATGAAAGCAACCAGACCAACGACTCGGTGATCGCCCGTGGTGAAACCCGCCACCAGGGTATCGAGACCAGCGTCCGCTATGCGCTGGACGGCCTGAGCCCGGCCTTGGCCGGCTTCGACGTGCACGCCAGCTATGCGTTCGTCGACGCCACCATCCGTGAGGACGGGCCGAACAAAGGCAACCAGGTGCCGTTCTCGTCGCGCCACAAGGGCAACCTGGGCGTGGGCTACACCGAGGGCCCTTGGCAGCTGAACCTGGACGGCAGCTTCCAGAGCAGCCAGTACGCCGACAACGCCAACACCAGCACCGAAAGCGCCGATGGAAGCACCGGGCGCATTCCGGGCTACATGCTGGTCAGCACCCGTGCCGGGTACGACTTTGGCCCGCAGTTGTCGAACCTCAAGGTGGCAGTCGGGGTGAAGAACCTGTTCAACCGCGAGTACTACACGCGTTCTTACGATGACAACAACAAGGGCAAGTATGTGGGTGAACCACGTACCTTGTATTTGCAGACGTCGGTGGAATTCTGACCGGTAGCAAATGGGGGCCGCTTTGTAGCCCCCCTTTTGCAACAAGAAATTTATTTTCAAAAAGGGCTTGAATTCATTCCGCAGTTGCCTGACCTTAGAGTCAAGAGGCGCAGAAATTCCAAGGGTCTCAAGGGCCTAGGCGCGTCTCCATGCGAGCAAGCTGAATAAGGATTGAATCATGCAAATCCAGGTCAACAGCAGCAACGATTTCGATGGTAACGCCCGGCTCGACCAGTGGGTCCGCAGCACACTGCAGAACTCGCTGGAACGTTACGAAGAAGACCTCACCCGCATCGAGGTTCACCTGCGCGACGAGAACGGCGTCAAGCCCGGACCGCATGACAAACGCTGCCAGATGGAGGCTCGCCCGAAAGGCCACCAACCGATTTCCGTGACCCACACCGCCAGTTCGCTGGACCAGGCAGTCGACGGTGCCGCCACCAAGCTCAATCACGCGCTGGAGCACTTCTACGGCAAGCTGCGCAGCAAGCGCGGCGCCTTGGAACTGAGTGACCCGGACGCCTGATCGGCAATGCAAAACGCCCGGCCTTGAGCCGGGCGTTTTCGTTTGTGCCGATCAATGGCGCTGAACCAACATGCGAACGTCCGGTCAACCTCTGCATCACTCACCGCAGAAGCAAGACCATGAACAACCCATTCGAACGAATCAGTGCTGCATTCGCCCCCGAATACCGGGTGAACCTGAGCATTGCCAACCTCGACGGCAGCATCATGCTGACCCTGTCCGACGACGCCGGCGTGGTCGCCAAGCGCCTCATCACCCCGGCCCAACGCAATGACCCGGTGCGCCTGCAACGGGTGATCGACAGCATCCGCCTGGGCCTTGCGATCGAACTCAGCCAGAACCCCCTGCAAGTGCTGGCCGCGCTGACCCGTGACGCCCGCCACGAGCCGCGCCATTTTGTTGCCAATTGAGGGCTACTTGCCCTCCTCCACTGCCTTGCCGTTGGCGTCCAGCACCTTGGTCGAGGGGTAGCGGTACGAAGCGTAGCGCACCACCAGGATCGAGAACGCCAGCAACAGGATGCCGCCGCACAGGTACAGCAGCCCTTCATCGGGTGCCTTGTGGTGCGAAACATCGCCGATCAGCAGGCGAGTGAGCGCGGTGATTGCCACGTACAGCAGGAAGCGGATCGGCATGTGGTTGGTCTTGAAGTAGATCCCCACCATCGCCCCCAGCTCCAGGTAGATGAACAACAGCAGGATGTCATCGACACTGATCCCGCCCTTGCCCAGCATGTCCAGGAACGTCACCACCGCCGCGTAGGCGGTGATGGCGCCAATGCCGAACAGCGCCAGGTAATGGAACGCCTCGACGCACAGGTTGCCCAGCGAGTCGGCCGAGCCGTGCAGGCCCTTGCGCAGTTTTTCTGCCCATTTGATGTTCACGATGTTCCATTCCCCGATACGTCTTTAAGGATGATGCGTCGCTGATGTGACGCTTGTGCCATGCAGTTAAAGGGCCAAGCCCCTGTCTTGGAAGGCGACCGATTGCCGCAAGGCACCTTGAGGCATGGCACGATGCATGAACTGGAGGCGCTGCGGCCTCTTCTTGAGTCGGCGCTGGTTCAGGTGCAGATGTCCGCTGAGCCCAGGAACTTCGCACTAAGGCTGGTTAACGTGCCGGAAGGGCCGGCCTCTTCGCGGGCTCGCCCGCTCCCACAGCGGTCACCACAGTAGTCAAGACTTGCACAGTACCTGTGGGAGCGGGCGTGCCCGCGAAAGGGCCGGACCTGCCGACAAATATCCCCGGCCATGCACCGTCGCAGCCGCCACCCCATTCGCGGGCAAGCCTGTGCCTACAACTGTTTCGGGCAAATGGTTCCTGGCAAAGGCGCTCCCGCAGCGCTCGGTCTGTGCCACGCTACAATTTCTGCTTGCGAACCAACCAGTATTGCCATTACTGTATATAGATACAGTAAACCGCAACACAACCAGCAAAAAGGCATAGAGGTGATGAATGGCCGTCGAAGTGGTGTACCGCAGCAGCCGCGACCCGGAGCGCTTGTTCATGGATAAGGCCGAAGCAGACCGTCACGACAAGATGCTCGAACTGGCCGAGCGCCTGGCCGAAGTGCTGCACAAGGCGGTGCCGTCGCTGACCGAGCAGCAGGTCGAGGAAGCCGGTATCTACATGGCGAAGAACCGCGATGTGTTCGCCCGGGCGTTCAAAAGCCAGCCGGATGCGCTGGCCGAATTGCTTGAGGGTACTGCTGCCGAGTGATATCGCTGGAGCTGTGCGGGTTTACCCGCGAAGTGGCCCACCACGCCATCATCAACCTTCAGCCATACAACAACCGCTCCGCCAACATCTGCGCCACCCTTGCCGGCGAACGCTTCTCCGCCTGCGCATGGCCAAACACTTCGGTCAGCCGTGAAGGGATTCGCGCCAGGTGCGCAGTAATGGTGCGCTGGTCTTCGCCACGGTGGGTGAGTGCCACATAGATCAGCCCACCGGCATTGATCACGTAGTCAGGTGCATACAATATGCCGCGCGACTCCAGCTGGTCTGCCACCTGCAAGGTAGTCAGCTGGTTGTTGGCCGCCCCCGCCACTGCCGCACAACGCAGTTGCATCACGCTCTGCCCGTTCAGTACCGGGCCCACGCCGCAGGGTGCAAAGATATCGCAAGGGGTACTGATCAACGCATCGTTGGTCACCGGTTTGGCATCGAACTGCTCCATCGCCAGCCGCACCCGCCCCGGGTCCAAGTCGCTGACCAGCAGCTCCGCGCCCACCGCATGCAATTGCTCCGCCAGGGCATAACCAACATTGCCCAACCCCTGGACCGCTACCCGCAAGCCTCTCAGGTCATCGCTGCCCAGCCGGAACGAGGTTGTGGCACGTATGCCCGCGAACACCCCCATCGCCGCATGTGGCGATGGGTCGCCCGATGCAGTGGTGCTGGTCACGTAGGGCGTGCTGTGGGCAATGCAGTCCATGTCCAAGGTCGAGGTGCCACTGTCCACGGCGATGATGAAGCGCCCATGCAAGGTATCGATGAAGCGGCCAAAGGCCTCGAACAGCGCTGCGCGGTTTTCCACATGCGGGTTGCGCATGATTACCGCCTTGCCACCCCCCATCGGCAAGCCGGCCAGTGCTGCCTTGTAGCTCATGCCCTGGGCCAGGCGAATCGCGTCGGTCATGGCGCTTTCGTCATCGGCGTAAGGCAGGTAGCGGCACCCCCCCATGGCCGGGCCCAAATGCTCACTGTGGATTGCCACAACGGCTTTCAGGCCCGTAGGCGGGTCATTGAACAGGTGCAGTGACTGGGTACGGGTGCTTTGCATCAGCGCGAACATCGACCGGCTCCCCTACGAGGTGCTCCTTCCAGTATAGGCACGGCCTCGGCCTTGACGCCGCCGCCGGACCACTGGACGAAACCACGCGCCACGGCTAATACTCAAACGTGTGTGGAGATACCCCATGAAGCCACGTCAAGCCTGCCTGGCCTGCCTGGAACGCGAGCCTGTCGACCTGCTGGAAGCCGCACTGTGGATTGCTGCCGAGCACGACCCTGGTGTCGAGCCCGCTGCCAGCCTTGCTGCGCTGCACGACCTGCAGCGCGAGATAAGCGCCAACCTGCCGATGCTTCCACTATGCGAACTGGCCCAGCCACTGCTGCGCCAGCTGAATGCGCTGGGCTTTCAGCAGGATGAATATCACCCCTTGCGCCCCCATGCGGCGATGATGGACAAGGTACTGCAGCGCCGCCGCGGCCAACCACTGACCCTGGCCATCCTCGCTTTGGAACTGGCCAGGCGGCTGTCCATACCGCTGGAGGGTGTGGGCTTCCCTGGCCATTTCCTGCTGCGCGTACCGGGTGCCGACCACCTGCTCGATCCCTGCGGCGGCCGGCGCCTGTATCCCAGCGACTGCCGCGAATTGCTGGCGCGCCAGTTCGGCCCGCACCTGGCGCTGACAGCCGAGCACCTGCGCAGCGCCAGCCCGCTGCAGATGCTGCAACGCCTGTCACGCAACCTGCGCCAACTGCACATCAGTAACGACAACCACCTGGCGGCATTGATCGATTCAGAGCGGATCATGCAGTTGGGCCCGGTGCAGGTGAGCGACTACATGACTCGCGCCTCTCTCTACCATCATCTGGATTGCCCGCAGGCCGAGCGCTTCGACCTGGAGCATGCATTGCTGCTGACGGAAGACCCGGTCCAGCGCCTGAAGCTGTCCGAGCGAATCGGCAAGCTTCCGGCGGCGAACCGTTCACTTCACTGAGCCGGGCTGTCCGGCTGCTGGGCGGGATGGGCCTTGGCGAACGCCGGGTGCGCGGCCGCCAGTGCGGCAACCCGCAGGATGCGCGGGAAGCTGTCGAGGTCGATGTTGAAGCGTTCGGCCGCGTACAACTGCGGGATCAGGTACACATCCGCCAGCCCAGGCGTGTCGCCAAAGCAGAAACCGTGATCGCCAATCAGTTGCTCCACTGCCGCGAGCCCTTGGCTGATCCAGTGGCCGATCCACTGGTTGACCTGCCCCTCATCCTGACCGGCCTGGCGCAGCCGGTTGAGCACACTGACGTTGTGCAGCGGATGAATGTCGCAACCAATGATGGCCGCCACCCCCCGAACCCTGGCCCGTGCCTCGGCGGTGGCCGGCAGCAACGCAGGCTGTGGATAAACCTCTTCCAGGTACTCGATGATCGCCGGCGACTGCACCAGCACCTCACCACCGTCGGTGCGCAAGGCCGGTACGCGGCCCTGCGGGTTGACGGCTACATAGCCCTCGCCACGCTGCTCACCCTGCAGCAGGTTGACCGGCAGGGACTGGTAAGCCAGCCCCTTCAGTGCCAGGGCAATGCGCACCCGGTAGGACGAGGTGGAACGGTAATAGGTGTACAGCTCCATACCCCTGCCTCCTCAGTTGGCTGCGATGACCGTGCCGCGGCACTCACCGAAACCGATGCTGGCCACGCCGTCACGTGTGCAGCGGGCACGCAGGATGATTTCGTCGCCGTCTTCGAGGAATTTGCGCACCTCGCCGCTGGCCAGCTCGACCGGCAGTTTGCCGCCTTCGGTGATCTCCAGCAGGCTACCGAACGATCCCGGCGTGGCGCCCGACAGCGTGCCCGACCCGAACAGGTCACCTGGCTGCAGCTGGCAGCCGTTGACACTGTGGTGCGCCACCAGCTGCGCCACGGTCCAGTACATGCTGCGGGTGTTGCTCAGGGTCAGGCGGTGCGGGGCAATGCCCTGCTCACGCATGCGCTCGGTCAGCAGCAGCACTTCGAGTTCGATATCGAATGCACCGCTGGCCTGGTCGCGCTTGTCCAGCAGGTACGAAAGCGGCTGCGGGTCACCTTCGGGACGAGCCGGCTGGGCACAGCGGAACGGCTCCAACGCTTCGGCGGTGACCACCCAGGGCGAAATGGTGGTGATGAAGCTCTTGGACAGGAACGGCCCCAGTGGCTGGTATTCCCAGGCCTGGATATCGCGCGCCGACCAATCGTTGAGCAGGCACAGGCCGGCTACGTGCTCGGCGGCATCGCCTACCGGAATTGCCTGGCCCATGTCATTGCCCTGGCCAATCCAGATACCCAGTTCCAGTTCGTAGTCCAGACGAGCGCAAGGGCCGAAGCTCGGCTCGGTGTGCCCCGCCGGCAGGGTCTGGCCCTTGGGCCGACGCACGTCGGTGCCGGACGGGCGGATGGTGGAGGCGCGGCCGTGATAACCGATCGGCACGTACTTGTAGTTGGGCAGCAGTGGGTTGTCGGGGCGGAACAGTTTGCCCACGTTCTTCGCATGCTCGATACCAACGTAGAAATCGGTGTAGTCACCGATCTGCGCTGGCACGTGCAGCTGGCAGTCGCTGGCCGGGAGCAGCGCCGGCTTCAGGGCTGCCTGGTGTTCGCTGTGCTCGCCCAGCAGCACCTGCAAACGCTCACGCAGGGCTACGCGGGCGTTGCGGCCCATAGCGAAGAATGCGTTCAGAGCCCCGCCGCGGGTGGCTTCAACTGCGGCCTTGGCCGCCCCGTCGAACAGCCCGGCGGCCAGCACCGCCTCCAGGTCGAGGATCGCGTCGCCGATGGCCACGCCACAGCGCCTGGCTTCACCCGGCCGGCTGAAGATGCCCAATGGCAGGTTCTGCAGGGGGAAGTCGCTGTGCCCGTTGGCGTGCTCGACCCAGCTACGGGCATTGGCAGAGTGGTTCATGGATTATCTCCGGTTCGGGTTGAAGGTGCTCGGCAAAGTCGCCCAGCAACTATCGTAGTCGGCCTGCAATTGCGGGCATTCAAGGGCTTGCAGGCTCGGGCGCAACACTTGGCTGGTCTCGAACATGAAGGCCATGGTGTTGTCGATCTTGTGTGGCGCCAGGTCAGCGGCAATGGCCTTTTCACAGGTTTCGGCGTCGGGGCCATGGGCACTCATCACCCCGTGCAACGAGGCACCACCCGGCAGGAAGCCCTCGGCCTTGGCGTCGTAGGCGCCATTGATCAGGCCCATGAACTCGTTCATCAGGTTGCGGTGGAACCATGGCGGACGGAAGGTGTTCTCGGCCACCATCCAGCGTGGCGGGAAAATCACGAAGTCCATGTTGGCCATGCCATGCACGCTGGTTGGCGAGGTGAGCACGGTGAAGATCGAGGGGTCCGGGTGGTCGAAGCTGACCGTGCCGATGGTGTTGAAGCGGCGCAGGTCATACTTGTACGGCACGTTGCTGCCATGCCAGGCCACAACGTCCAGTGGCGAGTGCTGCAGCTCGCAGGCCCAGTGCTCACCCAGGAACTTCTGTACCAGTTGCACCGGGCCTTCGGCTTCTTCGTAGTGGGCCACAGGCGTGAGGAAGTCGCGGGGGTTGGCCAGGCCGTTGCTGCCGATCGGGCCCAGGTCCGGCAGACGCAGCGGCGCACCGTGGTTTTCCGCGATGTAGCCACGGGCCTGGCCGTCGAGCAGTTCGACGCGGAACTTCATGCCACGTGGGATCACCGCAATTTCCAACGGTTCGACCTCCATCACGCCCAGCTCGGTGGCGATACGCAGGCGGCCCTGTTCCGGCACCAGTAGCAGCTCACCGTCTGCGTTGAAGAACACCCGTTCCATGGACCGGTTGGCGCGGTAGATGTAGATGCTCACGCCAGCCGGTTTTTCCGCTCCGGCGTTGGCAGCCATGGGCAGCCAACCTTCGATGAAATCGGTCGGTTCAGCAGGAATCGGCTGCGGGCTCCAGCGCAGGCGGTTGGGGTTGATGCCACCCAGTGGCCCGCCGAGCGGCTGGCGCGCCAGGCGCTCGAAGCGTGGGTGCAAGGCAGAAGGGCGAATGCGGTACAGCCAGGTACGGCGCAGCTCGCTGCGGGCCATGGTGAACGCCGTGCCCGACAGCAGCTCGGCATACAGGCCATACGGGGCCTTCTGCGGGGAGTTCTGCCCAACAGGCAGCGCCCCGGGCAATGCTTCGCTGGCGAATTCGTTGCCGAAGCCACTCAGGTAGTGAAGGTCGGGCGACGTGTCGCGGTTCATCGATGCCTCCGGATTTTGTTTTTATCGTAATCAGATTACGAATAACGTAATTTGCTCCGCTCAAGGCGTCAAGCTATAAAGGCGACACGATAAATCCGGAACCTCCCCTCCCATGGCCAAAGCCAGCTCCCCCACCGACACCGGCAAGCAGAAGGTCCGCTCGGCGGAAGTCGGCACCGACATCCTCAAGGCCCTCGCAGAACTCTCACCCTCGACGTCACTATCACGCCTGGCCGAGCACGTGCAGATGCCTGCGAGCAAAGTGCATCGCTACCTGCAGGCGCTGATTGCCAGTGGTTTTGCCGAACAGGATGCGGCCACCAACCATTACGGGCTGGGGCGCGAGGCATTGCGGGTGGGGCTGGCGGCGCTGGGCAGCATCGATGTGCTGAAGGTGGCGGCGATGCCGTTGTCGCAGTTGCGAGATGAGCTCAACGAAAGCTGCTTCATCGCCGTGTGGGGCAACCAGGGGGCCACGGTGGTAAGCATCGAACCTGCCGTGCGCGCGGTCACCGTGGTGACCCAGATCGGTTCGGTGCTGCCGTTGCTCAGTTCGTCCACCGGGCTGGTATTCGCCGCCTACCTGCCCGAGCGAGAAACCCAGGAGCTGCGCGACAGGGAACTGGCCGCTTTGCAACAAACCGCCAGTGACTATCACACACTGCTGGCCGGCATCCGCGAAAAGGGCCTGCACCATGTGCATGGCCTGCTGATGCCGGGGGTGGATGCGCTGTCGGCGCCGGTATTCAACGCCATGGGGCAGATCGCCGCGGTGATGACCGTGGTCGGGCCGACGTCGATCTTCCATGCCGATGAACATGGGCCGGCGGCGCAGAGCCTGCTCACGGCCGCACGAACCGTGAGCTGGCGCATGGGTTACGCGGGCAACCCACACTGCGCTTCGACGTCTAGCGTTTCCTCCTCGACGAGCCAGAGCAGTTCCTGAGAGAAGCCGTCATAAAGGGCGGGCGCCACCTCACTCACCAGATCCCCGTAGTCATCGCATAGCCGCCCGATCACACGCGAGAATGCCGTGGGCTGCGACACCTCTGCCCGGGAAAGCACGGTGATGTATTTCTGTGCGGCACCGAACAGCCGCACCAAGACCCCCGTGGAAGCCACCGTTCCTGCAACCCCCGCCGCGAACGACAGCAAGGCGGCGGAACGGTCGCCATCGCTCCACGCGATGGCCCCGGTGATGAAGGACCTGGCCGCACAGAACAGCCCGACGGCCATGGCCGCCGGCGGAAACGGCACGGTGAGGATGCCGGCCAGTACGATCCCCCACTCCACCACCACGGACGAAATACGCTCGGCAGCGTCGGCGCTGTCTTCAGCGGCTTCGTTGATCATCCGCCTGATACGTTTCTCCAGGTCCTGGACAGGATCCCCGATACGCCCGGTCTCCCCTATCGGCGGCCGCACGCCCCTGCCTCGGGCGACGGCATCCAGCACCACCCCAATGCCATCGCCGGCGCGCAGTTGCTCTTCGATCAATGCGTTCAAGCGCGACTGGCTCGATAACGGCACGCGGTCTTGGCAATAACCTGCCAAGTCGTGCTCACGCCAAGTCCTTGCCAGCTCGCTGAGGGTCCGCAGCGTGGGGCCTTGCTCGATTTCTGGCAGATAGACCAAGGGCTCAAGCTCGCGGTCACGAGCATGCTTCAGCAGGTAGGCACCTTGAACGGGGCAATCGTCCATCCACAACGGATAAAGGTTGCACGCCGCGTCGATCAAGGTCCCCGAAAAGCTGTCGCTCACCGACTCCAGCCACTGCGCATGGCGGCCCGACAAGCTTCCCTGAAGTTTCTCGCTGAGCACGGCACGCCTGATCTTCAAAGCAAAGAGCGTGCGATAACACTGCCTGAGCCTTTCATATTCCGGCCTGGAGCGGTCGAGTAACTGCGCTTTCACTTCTTCGATGTACTTGTTGCCCAGGTCGGCAGCACGAATGTAGCTCCCTAGCAGCGCCGGGCTCAGGTGCGAGATATCCTGGCCGATAGCCGAGGTGATGCGGGCAAAGTCGGAGAAATTGTAATACGTGGGATAACCTTTGATGACAGTCTGTGTCAGTGTGCGAATGGCATCCTCTTCCAGCGTTATCAATACCTGATCCGGGTTGATTGGGCCGCCGCGATTGCCCGGGTATGAATTGATCTTTTCCGTCACCTGTCGATGGGCGAAGGTGCGAAAGCTCGGCACCTTCATCAGCGACTGATACCTGGCCTGCGCCAGCTTGAGCAGTTGGTCGATATCAACCAGTGCCTGCTGCTCGGTACGACTGGCCTTGATGAACCAGCTTGGCGTGGTGGCCTGTTGATCCTCGATCAGGGCAAGGATCTTGCGCTTGGCCAGAGCTTTGAGCACATCCGGCCACTGCTGCGACTTGATCGGCGCGAGCGTCACGCTGTGCATGGACCAGTCAGTGGGTAGCAGCTCGACCTTGCGCAAATGGCGCTTGAGCGAATCATGCTGGGCCCGCGAGCATTGCCCCAGCAGGTATTCACTGCCTACCGGCCACAAGGTCCAGCTACCGATTTCGAGCGCCATTTTTTCGAGTGAGTCGAAAAGATGAAAATCGCCTCCCGGCGCCCCAGGGGCATAGAGCAGGTACTGATCGTCCTGCACCAGGCACAGCAGATCCTTCAAGGGCGTTTGCGCACCATTGAGGCAAACCAGACCGGCGCTGATGACATTGGCCTGCATTTTCCCCAGGCGTGCGTGGTGCAACAGATCGAACGCCGCCGGGTGAAAACCCTGATGACGAGCGGCCTGATTGGCCAGCGCCAGCCGTGCATCAAGCACCTCACACAGTGCGGCCATGGTCAAAGTGTCGTCATAGAGCGTACGGATCTGCTTGACGTAGTTCACGCGCAAATCCAGTTTTTCGATCACGCTCTGGATAGAGGTACTCCCCAACAAGGAACGGTGCCGCTCACCCAGGACTTCGACCTTGAGCTGGCCCCCGCTGTAGCCACCACTCAGCGCCCAATCGAGCAGGGTGTGTTTCATCGCCTGTTCAGGGTCATCGACGTGACTGACACGCAGTCGTACCTGCTCGGGGTCGATATCCAGGCCAAGGGCTTGCTGGACCTGTTTCTTGGCGAAGCTGCGCAGGTCGCGCCATTGCGCCAGACGCTCGGTGCAACGCTTCTCCTTCACCTGCAGGTCATCTTCCAGCTGTCGATAGGCTTGCAGTTCCTCGCCCTGCATGAACCGCCGCCATTCGGGCAGCAGGCTGGTGCGGTACGCTCGCACATGCCGCGTCGCACGTTTCTGCAGCGTAGCCACCAGAGGCTCAAGCCGAGCCGCACTGTCGAGCTGGGCCAGACGCCGGGCGTCATCGACCTTGACCCGCAGGCTGCGCCGGGTGGCTTCAAGCTGGATAGCCTGCAGATCACGGATGAAATACCTGTGAAGTGGCACCTGCAGCGGCACGAAATCGAGTGTCAAACTCTCCGTAGACAACGCCGCCCGCTCTTGCGAAGACAACAGCCAACGCAACGGGCTGCCTTCAGCAAAGGCAGGGGCGAGTTCACGGGCTGCGCGCGCGCGTTCAGTGTCGAACCAGCAACCGCTGGCCAGGCTGTAGATCAGAAAATCCGCAGGTGCGTCCGGGTTCTGTTCGAGGTCATGACGGCTGGCGACGACACCCGGCAAACGAAAACGCAAATCTCCGGCAACCAGGTACACCTCATGCTTGTTTGCGTCCCCGTCCTGTTCGAGGGCCTCGATACCGGCTTCCCAGGCCTTGAACGTAAGGGCCTTGAGGCGCGTTTCGGCAAACATCAGCTGGATCAAACGGGACGCCAAAGTAAGTGGTTTCAAACTTAATCTGGACTGTTGCTCCCACCACTGGCCAAGCACCGCCTGCCTTTGCGGCACAAGCGACTCGACAACCGCCAACGGTAAACGCTTCTGCTCGGTGAACTGTTGTCGATGCGCCTCCGGTATCAGGCTGCCCAGTTGCGCAACCGTAGCCATCAGTTGTTGCAGCTCCTGGGCGTGAGCCATCATGGCCTTCACCTGTTCTTTCACAGAGCGTGGATCTGGGCACCCCTCACCGAGATTGGGGGTGCCAAAATTGAAATCGAAAGACATGAACTGTGCTCCAAAATTACCGAAGCAGCAGAGTGAACGGATGATAAAGGCAATAGCGCAGGGAAGCTTACCCAGCACTTGGCACTGTTGCCTGATACGTAACGGTGAATGTCGACAGAAGCTATTTTTCCTGACGGATCAAGCGCTTATTCTTGACTCACTGGCCGGCTTGAAGGGCTCTCCCCCCCGCCTTTCAAGCCTGCCAGGTTCACCGACGTAGATTTTGAAGCTCCTTGATCTGACGTCTCGATTGGCCGCTGCGGCTTGCAGCGGCCTTTTTTTTGGCGTCTGAACATGCACCCTGGCTGCCAGGTGGCCGACGCCGAAGCCTCGTCATGACCACGCCACTTTCGGCGGGTAGAAGCTCAGCGGCTGCTCACGAAAGGCCAGGTAGTGGCGCAGCACCTGCACCGGCGCCTCAGTATGCGGGTAATGGCCAATGCCCAGTAACTGCACGGTGTCCGGCTCCGGCACCAGTTGCCGGTAGCGCTCAAGCATGTGCGCGCCGGAAAGCGGGTCGACCACGCCATTGATCAAGCGCAGCGGCACGCCTTTACGTTGCATCGCCCCGACCCAGCGTTCGCGGTGCAACCTGCGCTCCGGCATGTAGCCCACCAGCTTGTGCAGGATGCGCGTGCCCCGGTTGGCAGCGATCAGGCTCCAGAAATCATCCAGCGCGCTTTCACTGGGATGGGTGCAGGGGCCGTACACCTGCATCACATTACGCACCAGGTCGTCACGCCCGAACGAGCGCCCGACCAGCCAGCCAAAGCGGCTGAGCAGCAGCTTCTGGATCAGTAGCATGCGGCAGCTTTCGGGGAACAGCCCGCTGTTGAGAAACACGCAACTGGCGATGTCGGCACGCTGCTCATGGTGTCGCGCCAGCAGTTCCTGAGCCACGCTGCCGCCGTAGTCGTGGGCCAGCAGGTGCACGGGCTGCGCGACCTGCAGATGGACAAGCAATGCCTGCTGCAGGTCTGCCTGCTCCATCAGGCTGTAAGTGTGATCGACGGGCTTGTCCGAATCACCAAAGCCGAGCATGTCGCAAGCGATCACCCGGAAACGTTGGCTCAGAGGGCCCCACAGGTAGTGCCAGTCCCAACTGGCGGTGGGGAAACCGTGTAACAGAAGCAGAGGCTCTCCTTGCCCTGCGGTCCAGTAGCGGATGCTCTGGCCCCGGAACATGAAACTCTGTGCCCGGGTACGCCAGACGCACAATGGAATCTCGGCCATAGGCATCAGATGGGTCCCGGTGTAGTGGTATTGGCGGAATAGGGCAAGGCTGCGGTCATTGCATGTCACCTCGGCACTTACATGTGCTCTCTATGTCGAGGCAAAGTCTAGCCAGCAGCCCATTGGCTGGAACTTGCGTTGCCAGCCAGCTTGATGACTGAGCGAGTCAGTGGCACGAACGGTCAGAGCAGCAAGGCCAACAAAGGCGCCGCGAACAGGTTAAGCAGCCCGGTCAGGACCATCACCAGGCCGGCCACCGAGCCTTCCTCACGGCCCACTTCCTGCGCCCGGCTGACCCCGGCACCATGCGCGCCAACACCGAACAGCGCCCCCCGTGCCAACGGCGTACGCAGCGGCAACCAACGCAACAGCACACCGCCGAACATGGCACCGAGCACGCCGGTGAACATCACGAACACCGCGGTCAGTTCTGGCACCCCACCCAGGTCATGGGCCAGGGGCATGGCAAATGGCGTGGTGATCGAACGCGGCACCAGCGACAGGCTGGTTGCGCTGTCCAGCGCCAACAGGTGCGCCAGCCCCCAGGAGCTGGCGATCGAGGCACTGCTGCCGGCGACCATGCCCACCATCAGGGCCGGCCAATGACGCGCCAGCATGGCCCGCTGCTGCCAGATCGGCACCGCGAAGGCGACAGTCACCGGGCCGAGCACGCCCATCAACCAGTGGGTGTTGCGCGCATACTCGGCATAGGCCGTATGCAGCGGCACGGCCACAGCCAGCAGCAACACCGGCACCAGGATCAACGGCGACAGCAGGTAGCGCTGGCTACGCCGATACAACCAACGGCTGCCCAGGTAAGCCAGCAAGGTCAAGGCCAACCAGAACAGCGGCATGGGTTCAAGGCTCACGACGCAGCCTCCAGCGGCACACCATCTCAACGGTCATGGCGGTCACTATCATCACTATCAGCGTGCTCACGGCGATCACCAGCAAGATGCGCCAGCCCTCTTCACGGATCAATGCGCCATAGTCGAGCAGGCTCATCAGCGCCGGGATGAAGAACAGCAGCATCTCAGCCATCAGCCAGCCGGCCCCCAATTGCAGCATGGCCGGTTTGAGCACACCCGAAGCGAACAGTATCAACAGCAGTGCCAGGCCCATCACACCACCGGGGATCGGCCAGCCCAGCCAACTGGCAATCTGGCCACCAAGCAGGAACAGCGCACAGAGAACCGCCAGCTCGACAAGCAGGCGCAGGGCTTTTTTCAATAATGCAGGTTTCATGGCGGGGTTCCTCGACAGGCCCTCATTTTAAGATTTGGCTGCCTAGGCCAGAAGCGAATTGTTAGACTGCTCACCATTCCAAAATGGAATCCGAAGTATGGAATTCAAACAACTGCGCAGCTTCATCGAAGTGGTGCACCGCGGCGGTTTTACCCAGGCGGCACAGACCCTGCACATCAGCCAGTCGGCCGTGAGCAAGCAGGTGGCCCAGCTTGAGCAAGATGTGGGCCAGCCGCTGCTGGAGCGCCAGGCGTCACACCTGCACTTGACCGCTGCCGGGCGCATCGTGCTGGAGCGTGGCGAAGCCCTGCTGCGCCAGCGCCAGGCGCTGCTCAACGAGCTGGACGATCTCAGCCAGATGGAGCGTGGCGAACTACGCCTGGGCTTGCCGATGCTTGGCAGCGACACGCTGTTCGCCGGCTTGTTCGCCGAGTACCGGCGGCGCCATCCGAACATCGCCATCCAGCTGCTCGAAGGCGGCAGCCGCAGCGTCGAACAGGCCGTCAGAAGTGGCGAACTGGAACTGGGCGGCTGTTTGACGCCCACCGACGAGGCATTCGACTACCAGCCCTTCTGCAACGAACCGCTGGATGCCTTGCTGCCGGCTGGCCATGCTCTGGCGGGCCTGGACGCCGTGGGCCTGGGGCAACTGGCCGATACACCGTTCCTGCTGTACCAGCGCAGTTTCGTGCTCAACGACCGGCTGCTGAAGGCGTGCCAGCAGCAGGGCTTCACCCCCAAGGAAGGCGGGCGCAGCGGCCAGGCGGATTTTTTGGCGGCGCTGGTGGCGGCGGGCCAGGGCGTGGTGATGCTGCCCCGGGTGGTGGCAAAAGTGCTGGAGCGCCCCGGGGTGGTGCGTGTGCCGTTGCATGCGCAGGAGGATTTGCGTTGGGATATCGCGTTTATCTGGCGGCGTGGCGCCTACCTGTCACGAGCGGCGCAGGCGTGGTTGGCCTTGTTGCGCGAGCCCCACGGCTAACACGCCTGCACAGGTGCCGGGTCAGGCGTTCAGTGCGCTCGCCAACTCAGCCAGCCAAGGCTCGGCATCCGCCTCCGGGGTCACCGTCTCGCTCGCATCCAGGCGCAGCATTGGCTGCACTTCGCGTACGCCCAGTTCGGCGAACAGCTCACGCATCTGCTCGCCACCCCCGCAATAGGTATCGCCGTAGCTGGAGTCGCCCAAGGCGATCACCGCGCCAGGCAGGCCGCGCCAGGCCGCAGGCAGTGTGTCACGAAGGGTGCTGTACAGCGGCATGAGGTTGTCCGGCAACTCACCCATGCCGGTGGTAGAGGTCACGGCCAGCAAGGCGTCGGGGGCAAAGCCCTGAAGATCCTGAAGGGTGGCACGCGCAGCATGCCAGGCCTCGAACCCCGCCGCCTTGAGCAGCGATTCAGCATGACGGGCGACTTCTTCGGCGGTGCCATAGACCGAGCCGGAAATAATGGCGACTTTCATCGGGTAGAGGATTCCGAAACTGAGTGAAAACGTAGGATACTAGCATTCAACGCTGGCAAAAGGCCGCCGTTACCCACGTCGCCATCTTCCGTTTTTCTTTACCAATGGCCCGGACATGATCAACGCGCAATTGCTGCAATCGATGGTCGATGCGTCCAATGACGGCATCGTGGTTGCCGAAAAGGAAGGCGACGACACCATCCTGATCTACGTGAACGCCGCTTTCGAATACCTCACTGGCTACAGCCGTGACGAGATTCTCTACCAGGATTGCCGGTTCCTGCAGGGTGACGACC
The DNA here is from genome assembly GCF_021283545.2 of Pseudomonas alloputida. Taxonomy (NCBI): domain Bacteria; kingdom Pseudomonadati; phylum Pseudomonadota; class Gammaproteobacteria; order Pseudomonadales; family Pseudomonadaceae; genus Pseudomonas; species Pseudomonas alloputida. The sequence goes on from NZ_CP128540.1 coordinate 5,429,510, forward strand.
GTGACCAGCTTGGCCGCGCACGCATCCGCAAGGCCATGGCCGAAGGCCGCCCATGCCGCGAAGTGCTGCGCAACTATCGCAAGGACGGCAGCGCCTTCTGGAACGAGCTGTCGATCACGCCGGTGAAGAGCGACTTCGACCAGCGCACCTACTTCATCGGCATCCAGAAGGACGTCAGCCGCCAGGTCGAACTGGAACGGGAGCTGGCAGAACTGCGCGCTCGTCCGAAACCCGACGAACGCGCCTGAACCAAGTCCGCCACGCACGGTCAATTCCGTTGAAGAAATCGCCACCACCGAGTTCGATCATGCAAGCAGACGCGCTCCTGACCCAGGACGAGCTGGATTTCATACAGAACATGCAGCATTCGCCGCAACTGAACCTGGCTGACACCATGTCGAGCCTGCTGGTCAATGGCGACCGCCGCATACAAAGCTTGCTCACCCGGTTGGTGGCTAATGAGCAGGTGACCTTGCAGGCCCAGTTCAACAACCAGCAGATCAGTTTTCCCCTGCAGCTGGTAGAGGACGAGTTCCACGCCCTGCACCTGCAGCTGGGCTCACCGGAAATCTACGAAGACGGCCCCATGCTGCGCCCATGGCGCTTGTCGCTGGACCAGCCGAGCGCACTGCTCGATGCCCATGACGAGGCAAGTGGCCTGTGGGTGCGCGAGATTTCCTTCAAAGGCGTGCTGCTGGAAGTCCGTGATTTGCCAACAGCCCCTACCCGCTTCGAGCTGCGCTTCGCCCCCGGCGGCATCACCCCGATCGAACTGCATGGTGTGTTGGGCCGGCGCATCGGCACGGACCTGGCTGCCTACGACCTCGGCCAAAGCCCAGCCGAAGAAATCGAACGCCTGCGCGACTACATCCTCCAGGCCCACCGCCACGCCCACCCCGAACTGCACACTCAAGTATCGAGCTGACGGGCCAGAAACTGCCGCAAGCGCTGGCGCATCACACTGCCCTGCGCGCCCAGGCAGGCTACAGGGCTGCCAGCCAGGCTGTCCTGTACCGCTTCCGCTGCTTCACCAGCCAGTAACAACGGGCATTCCAGCATCGACGCCAGGCGCTTGAAGTGCCTGGCGAGTTCTGCTGTGGGCGACTGATGGGAAAACAGCACCAGGGCGTCCGGCTTCAGCCGTTCGCAGACCAGCGCAAGCTCCTGCAGCGGCTGCCCGTTCGCCAGCGGGATCACGCGTGTTTCGTCGCTGCCCAGGATCAGGCTGGTTACCAGCAACTCAAGCTCATGGCACTGCCCCGGCAATGGCGCCAATAGCACGGTGCGGCTACACGGCACACGGGCCAGCTGCAAGCGGGCGAAAACCCGACCGCGCAGGAACTGGTCATAGAACAGCCATTCGCTGGCCTGCCCATAGCCGCCTTGCCGAACGACCATGTCATGCCAAACCGGCATGAACACATCGGCGAAAACCTGGTCCAGGGTGCTGGCCGCGAACACCTCGTCATAGAGGCGATTCAGGCTCGCCACATCGAAGTGCTGTACCGCCAGGCGAATCTGGTTTTGCCAGCGCAGGCAGGCGTCCACCGCGCCGCCAGCCTGCCCGGAGAGCGCATTGTCGCGAGCGAGAATGCTGCTCACCTTGCTGACCGCCACGCCGCGCTCCAGCCACCCGAGGATACGGCGGATTTCATCGATATCAGCCAGGGAATACAGGCGGTGACCACTGTCGGTACGGATGGGCTGTATCAGCCCATAACGGCGTTCCCAGGCGCGAAGGGTCACGGCGTTGACACCGGTCAAGCGTGACACTTCACGAATCGGAAACAGCTCCTGCTGCTCGAAACTCGCATCGATCACCGGTTTACGTCCCTGCTCGTTCATCTGCACGAAGTACCCTGAGTGCGTAAAAACTGTGCACATAGCTTACTACGACTGTGTCGGTCTGTTGGACCCACCGTTTGCCAGCTGATAGTTGCCGAGGAACGCAACTTCGCGATAATGCGTGCCCGATTCTTGCATGCACGACTGCGTTGCCCACCACCCCGGGCAACACAGCCAAAGGGCCAGCTACCCGCCAGCCCCGTTGCCAGGAGATACACAATGTCTACCCCACCCGTCACCCTCATGGTGTCGCGTCGCGCCGCCCATGGCCGCTACCAGGACCTGCTGGCCTGGCTGCACGAAGGCGAACAGCTGGCCACCGACTTCCCTGGCTACCTCGGCTCGGGCATCCTTGCCCCGCCCCGGGATGGCGACGAATTTCAGATCATCTTCCGCTTCAGCGACGAGCCGACGCTGCATGCCTGGGAGCACTCCGCCTCTCGCCGCGCATGGTTACAACGCGGCAACGGCCTGTTCGAACGCCCCAAAGAGGCGCGCGTAAGCGGTATCGACGACTGGTTCGGCACCAACACGGTGCAGAAACCGCCACGCTGGAAGCAGGCCGTGGCCATCTGGCTGGCGTTTTTCCCAGTTTCGCTGGCCTTCAACCTGCTGTTCGGCCATTGGTTGACGGCACTCGACCTCGTGCCTCGGGTACTGCTCAGCACCCTGGCCCTGACGCCGGTGATGGTGTACCTGTTCATCCCGCTGTCCACCCGCCTGCTGGCCAGTTGGCTGCATGCCTCCCCGGCCACTGCCGGCGCCTTGCGCAGCCGCTGAGGCCAGGCCATACAACAGGGAAACAGTTCGGGTATGCTGGGTGGCAACCAAAGGACAGACAAGTTGACCACCCCGAACATGAACAGCCCCATTCTCGTTACCGGAGCCAGCCAGCGCGTCGGGCTGGCCCTGGCCCTCGAACTGGCACAGGCCGGCCATACGGTGGTCAGTGCCAGCCGCAGCATCCAGCCGCAGGCAGCCCACCCCAACATCGTGCAGTTTCAGGCCGACCTGTGCCAGGCGGGCGACCGCCAGGCGCTGATCGATCACCTGCACGATCGTTATGACGGACTACGCGCCATCATCCACAACGCCTCGCTATGGCTCGACGACGGCCTCGACAACCTCGAGACCATGTTCCGCCTGCACGTCGAAGCGCCCTACCACCTCAACCTGGCCCTGGGCGACCTGCTGGCCAAGGTGGAAAAGGCCGACATCATCCACATCTGCGACGAAACCTCCTCGCGCGGCAGTAAAAGCCACATCGGCTACGCCGCCACCAAGGCCGCGCTGCAGAACATGGTGCTGTCATTCGCCGAAAAATATGCGCCCAAGGTGCGTGTGAACGGTATCCTGCCCGGGCTGCTGATCCTCAAGGAAGGGGGTGACGACGCCTACCGCCAGCAAACCCTGAAAAAGGCCTTGCTGGAGTTCGAACCCGGCGCCGGCCCGCTGATCGAGACCGTCAAGTACCTGCTCGCCAGCCAGTACAGCACCGGCAGCCAGGTGGTCATCAACGGTGGCCGCCACCTGAAGAACCGCATGACTTGAGAGAAGACCATGACCCCACAGCAACAGCTCGAGCTCGAGGCCGCCGCGTTCCGGCGCCTGGTCGAACACCTGCAAAAGCGCACCGATGTACAGAACATCGACCTGATGAACCTGTCCGGTTTCTGCCGCAACTGCCTGTCCAAGTGGTACAAGGCCGCCGCTGACGAGCGTCAGCTGGACCTGAGCCTGGATGATGCCCGCGAAGCGGTGTACGGCATGCCATACGCCGAGTGGAAAGCCCAATACCAGAAAGAAGCCAGCGCCGAACAACAAGCGGCGTTCGAAAAAGGAAAACCTCGTGACTGACCTGAATACCCTGCGCGCAAGCCTGGCCAGCGGCCAACATGTATTTGCCGATACCTTGGCGTTCATTGCCGACAACTACAGCTACCAGCCGCAGGCCTTCAACAACGGCGGCGTGGAGAATGCGGCAGGGCAGAACGAAGGTTCGTGCAAAACCCTGGGCCTGGCCTTGCTTGAAGGGCTGAGCGACCAGGAAGCGCTGCTGGCCTTCGGCGAGCACTACCGTGATGTGTTGGCCACGCCTGAGGGTAGCGACCATGGCAACATCCGTGCACTGATCAAACACGGTCTGGCGGGCGTGAAGTTTGCTGCGCAGCCGCTTGCGCGCAAGGCTTGAGATTGCCGGGGCCGCTTTGCGGCCCCACGATCCTGCGCCCACCCTCAATCCATGATGGTGCCAGGCCCCCCGCCTTCCAGCCTCCCCTGCCGCAACCACTGCAAGGCCACCGGCCACAGGCTTTCGCGAAACCGGTCATGGAAAAACGCGAAATGGCCAATTTCCTCGGCCGAGATATCCACAGGTGCAATGCGCAGGTGCTTTCGCTCGGCACCCTGTAGATAACCCAACAAACGCTCGGTCGCCGCCACGGTCCCGAAAGGATCGTCAGTCAGACTGATGGCCAACGTCGTCGCACGCACCTGGGCGAAAGGTAGCGCCGCCAACGCCCGCCCGCTGGGGCGGTGCTCATAACGTGGGGTACGCGTGGTCCAGTCGTGCACCACGCCGGATGGCGTGTCTTCCAGCCACCCCAGGCGCTTGCCGGGAAAATAGCCGAATACCCGGGTCAGCAGCGGCATGACCACATGCCACTTGCCGAACAGCTGCCAGCGCTGGTTGGCCGCATAGTCGCGCCAGTAGGCGAACTGCGCGCCAACCATCACGACCCGACGGATCTGGCCAGCCGATGGTGCCAGGCCTACTGCACAACCGCCGAAACTGTGCCCCACCACGTCCACCGGCTGACCTGGAAAATGCGCTGCCGCGTGCGCCAGCATGGCTTCGAAATCCAATCGGCCCCAGTCGCTCCAGGAGGCCTGGAAACCACGCAGCGAAGCCGGCCGGGATTCGCCGATGCCACGGTAGTCGTAGGTCAGCACATCGCAGCCGTGGGCGAACAGGTAGTCGGCAAAGCGGGCGTAATAGCGGCAGCGTACCGAAGTGGCAGCGTTGATGATCACCAGCGGGCGCTGGGGATCAGGTTGGGCGTGGCGCCAGCAGAAGCCGCCGAGGCTGTATCCGTCGGCCGCGGGGTGGCGAAATGGGGTAGCGGGTTGGATGAGGCTACTCATGGCGCATGTCCTGTTGTTGTGCGCCAAAACTAGCAAAGATTTTGTAGCCTGTACTGGCCTCTTCGCGGGTGAACCCGCTCCTACAGGGGGAGAACCTGTGGGAGCGGGCTTGCCCGCGAAGAGGCCGGTACAGGCTTACCCGATTACAGCTCGACGCAGTCGAACTTCACATCGGTGGCCACGTCTTTGTCGTAGTCAACGTCAGCGCGCTCGAAGCCGAACAGGTTGAGGAACTGCTTCTTGTAACCGGCGTAGTCAGTCAGCTCGAACAGGTTCTCGGTGGTCACCTGTGGCCACAGGGCCTTGCAGGCGTTTTGCACGTCGTCACGCAGTTCCCAGTCGTCCAGGCGCAGGCGCCCCTTCTCGTCGACCTCTGCCGGCGCACCGTCGGTGCGGTACATACGGTCGCGGTACATGCGGTCGAGCTGGTCCTGGGTGCCTTCGTGAACACCTTTCTCCTGCATGATCTTGAAGACCATCGACAGGTACAGTGGCATCACCGGGATGGCCGAGCTGGCCTGGGTAACCACCGACTTGAGCACCGCCACATTGGCGCCGCCTTTCACTTCACCGGCCAGCTTCTGGTTCAGACGCAGGGCGGTTTCGTCCAGGTCCTGCTTGGCCTGGCCCAGTGCACCGTGCCAGTAGATCGGCCAGGTGATATCGCTGCCGATATAGCTGAAGGCCACGGTGCGAGCGCCTTCGGCCAGTACATTGGCGCCAGCCAGCGCATCGATCCACAGCTGCCAGTCCTGGCCACCCATGACGGTGACGGTATCGGCAATTTCCTGCTCGGTGGCCGGCTCGATGCTGGCCTCGATGATGGTGTCCTTGTTGGTGTCGATGGCGGTCGACTTGTATGGCTGGCCGATCGGCTTGAGTGCCGAGCGAATCACTTCACCGGTCTGCGGCAGCTTGCGCACGGGCGAAGCCAGCGAGTAGATGACCAGGTCGACCTTGCCACCCATTTCGTTCTTGATCAGCTCGATGACCTTGGCGCGAGCTTCGTCGGAGAAGGCGTCACCGTTGATCGACTTGCTGTACAGGCCCTCGGCCTTGGCGAACTTGTCGAAGGCTGCAGCGTTGTACCAGCCAGCAGTGCCGGCCTTGGTCTCGGTGCCTGGTTTTTCGAAGAACACGCCCAGGGTGTCGGCCTTGAAGCCGAAGGCCGCCGTGATGCGGGCAGCCAGGCCGTAGCCGCTGGAAGCACCGATGACCAGGACCTTCTTCGGGCCATCCTCGCGTACGCCCAGCTTGCGGGTGGCTTCGATCTGGTCACGGACGTTGAGCTCGCAGCCCTTCGGGTGAGTCGTGGTGCAGATGAAACCGCGAACCTTAGGATGAATGATGGCCAATGTCTGTACCTCGTCAGGTTTATGCCAGGAAAGCGCCGCTTGGGGCGATTCCGATTGATCAGAGGGTGAGACTACCCCCGCAGGTTATCCGACACATATTACGGGGTGATCAGAGGGATGCAAAACCAGAGTTCTTCTGTGCAGGGAAGGACATGGCTGCTTGAAATCCAGATTGGCGGGTTAGAACGCCGGGCACCCATTGATTTGCTTTTCACATCAATCCGAAAGAAAAACAAACTTAACAAATAAGCCAAACCCGCCGATGCTGGCGGCACTACGCCCATTGCACGGAGAACAACAACATGAACGACGTGGTGATCGTCGCCGCAACCCGTACCGCCATCGGCAGCTTCCAGGGCGCCTTGGCCACAGTGCCTGCGGTTGACCTCGGCGCCGCCGTGATCAAGCAACTGCTGAAACAAACCGGGCTGGACCCGGCGCAGGTCGACGAAGTCATCCTCGGCCAAGTGCTCACTGCCGGTGCCGGTCAGAACCCGGCACGCCAGGCAGCGATCAAGGCTGGCCTACCCTTCAGCGTACCGGCCCTGACCCTGAACAAGATCTGCGGCTCGGGCCTCAAGGCCCTGCACCTTGCCGCCCAGGCGATCCGCTGTGGCGATGCCGAGGTGGTGATTGCCGGTGGCCAGGAGAACATGAGCCTTGCCCCCTACGTGATGCCCTCGGCCCGCACCGGCCAGCGCATGGGCCATGGCCAACTGATCGATAGCATGATCACGGACGGCCTGTGGGATGCCTTCAATGACTACCACATGGGCATCACTGCCGAAAACCTGGTGGACAAGTACGGCCTCAGCCGTGAGCAGCAGGATGCCTTTGCTGCCGAATCGCAGCGCAAGGCAGTGGCAGCGATCGAGGCCGGCCGTTTCGACGCTGAAATCACCCCCATCGTGCTGCCGCAGAAAAAGGGCGAGCCCAAGGTTTTTGCCCGTGACGAGCAACCACGCCCGGACACCACCGCCGAGTCCCTGGCCAAACTGCGCCCGGCCTTCAAGAAGGACGGCAGCGTCACCGCAGGCAATGCCTCCAGCCTGAACGACGGCGCCGCCGCCGTGCTTTTGATGAGCGCAGCGAAGGCCGAGGCGTTGGGCCTGCCGGTGCTGGCGAAGATCGCCGCCTACGCCAGTGCCGGGGTAGACCCCGCGATCATGGGCATTGGTCCGGTTTCGGCGACCCAGCGTTGCCTGGACAAGGCCGGTTGGCAACTGGCCGAACTGGACCTGATCGAAGCCAACGAAGCCTTTGCCGCCCAGGCGCTGGCCGTGGGCAATGCGCTGGCATGGGATGCCGCGCGGGTTAACGTCAATGGAGGAGCGATTGCCCTGGGCCACCCGATTGGTGCTTCCGGGTGCAGGGTGCTGGTGACCCTGTTGCACGAGATGATCAAACGGGATGTCAAGAAAGGCCTGGCGACCTTGTGCATTGGTGGTGGACAAGGGGTGGCGCTGGCCATCGAGCGCTGATTGATTCAAGCAGGCCCGGCCTCTTCGCGGGTGAACCCGCTCCTACGCTGATCTGTGGCGGACACACATCGGTGATTGGGCGCACGCCGTCGTAGGAGCGGGTTTACCCGCGAAAGGGCCGGCACAGGCAGCAACCGTTCAAGCCGCGACTCGGTCCTGCTCCAGCGACGCGGCCAGCACCGCCACTTCCTGGCACTTCTGCACGGCCAGTTCCACTGGAATCTCCAGCAACGAACAAGCCGGCGCCAACCACAGCCGCTCACCCAGGCGTTCATGGGCTTCGTGCAGCAGCCCCAGGGTCTTGCCCAAATCACAAGGCGAGGCGTTGCGACCGTCGACCAGGCCCAGCGACAGTACCTTGTAGGCCGGCAGGCGATCGAGAATGGTCTGGTACTGCTCGGGCGCCTGAACCAGATCGACGTGCAGGCCATCAACCGGCAGGTTGGCGGCCAGGCCGAGGTTGCCTTCCAGGCCACCGAAGTACGTGGCGATCAGCTTCTTCAACGGTGCGCGTTGAAGGATGTTGTAGACGCGTTCATAGGCGTTTTTCCAGTCCTGGGGCAGCGCCTGGGCGAGGATGGGTTCATCGATCTGCACCCATTCAACGCCCAGGGCGGCCAGGCGGTTGAGGAGCTGGTCATACACAGGCAGCAGGCGGTCAAGCAGCTCCAGCTTGTCGAAGTCACCGCCCAGGGTCTGGCCCTGCCACAGGTAGGTCAAAGGGCCGATCACTACCGGCTTCACTGCATGACCCAGAGCCTTGGCGTGCTCCACTTCTTCGAACAGTGGTTCCCAGTTCAGAACGAACGGCTGATCGCCTGCGCTAAGCACGTGGCTGTCCCAGGCGAAGTCGCCGACCGGCAGCAGCTCGATGCCAGCGTCTTTCTGCACCTGCCAGTGGCGGGCACGCAGCTCGCGGTCACGGCCGATGTGTGGAAAGCCCAGGTTATGTGCCAGTGCCATGTCTTGTCCCTTCAGCATGCTTGAATGAATGAGGGGATTCTCCGGCTGGCGGAGTATTGAGACAAACTCATTAAATTTGAGATGAACCCAAGAAATCTTCATGATCATGCTGTCATGGTCTTCGCGCCCCATGTCTCATTCAGATCACCACCTTGCGCATCCGGACATGACCCGGCTCGCCTTCTGCCGCACAATGCCACCCTGACCACACCAGGTGCCCGGCCAATATGAGCCTGCTGAAAACCGCCCTGCGCGAACAGAACTTCGTCTGCGTAATGGAGTTCGTCCCCAAGCCTTCCGCAGAACGCTTTGCCGCCATGGAAGCGATCCTGGCCCGTGCGCACCTGTGCGGCTGGCCCATGACCGTGGCCATCGGTGATCGTGTCGGCAGCCCGCTGGACATGTCACCGCTGGACGCCCTCGCCTCGTTCAGCAACCCGGTGCCTGCCCTGCCGCATTTTTCAGGCAAGGATCGCGAACGCCACCACCTGCTCGCCCAACTGCAGCGCATGGACGCCGCCGGCCTCGACCAGCTGTTACTGCTGACTGGCGACCGCCTGCCCGGCCATGAACCTGGCCAGCGCCCGGTGCGTTATCTGGAATCGGTCGCCGCCCTGCAGGTTGCCCGCCAGGCCTGCCCGCACTGGCTGCTGGGTGCGGCGCTGAACCCGTTCAAGTACCACGAGGAAGAAGGCGGCGCCCAGTACTTCAAGGCCGAGAAAAAGCTGGCAGCGGGGGCTGACTTCCTCACCTTGCAGCTGGGCTTCGATGCCGCCAAGCATCAGGAAGCCATACACTGGATGCGCCGTCAGGCCTCACCCAAGCCCATGCTGGCCTGCCTCATGAGCCTCACCCACGGGCGCGCGACGATGCTCGACCACGTGGCCGGCGTGACTGTCACGCCATCCATGCGCGACATGCTCGAAGCGGAGACGGCGCAGTCCAAGGCCTTTGCCCAGGCGCGCAGTGTTGACCGCCTGGCCTTGCAGATTATCGGTACAAAGCTGATGGGCTACGCCGGTGTGCACCTGTCAGGGGTTCACACGCTCGAACAGCTGCTGGCCCTGGAGACCCGTATCGAGTACTGGCAAACCCAGGTTCAGTCCCTGGAGCAATGGGCACCGGCCTGGCACGCCAGCTGGCAGATGCCTGGCCTGCCGGCGGTGACCTTCCATCCGCCACAGGCTGGCTGGCGCCTGGACGAGTCACGGGTCGATGCCTCATTCAAGGAAAAAGCCCGCTATCACCTGATGCATGGCATGCACGCACTGCTGTTCAGCCGGCGCAACAGCCTGAGCAAGGCCTTCGGCTGGGCGGTGCGCCAGCCTCTGTGGGGTACACGCGTCGGCGCACACGTGCTGCACACGCTGGAGCGCAGTGTGAAGCGCCCGCTGGTGGGTTGCGACACCTGCGGCCGTTGCCGCCTGGAAGACACCTTGTATATCTGCCCGGAAACCTGCCCTAAAGGCCTGGCCAATGGCCCTTGCGGCGGAACCGCCCTGAACCGCTGCGAGTTCGGCGACCGCGAGTGCATCCACAGCGTCAAGTACCGCACCGCCAAAGCCGTGCGGCAAACCGCTGTGCTGACCGAGCGCCTGATCCCGTGCATCGAGGTCGAAACCCGCCACCGCAGCTCATGGCCGCAGTGGTTCGCGGGGCAGGCACCGCAGCGGCTCAGCCCGCAGCCATTGCCTCGAAGCCAGCCCGAATCGTAGCCTCGGGCAGTTCATCGGCAATGAACACCATCACGCTCTCGCGCGCTTCGCCTGCGGCCCACTCGGCGTCCCAGTCGAAGCCATAAAGCTTGAGCACGCCCTGAAACACCAGCTTGCGCTCCTCGCCGGCAATGTTCAGCACGCCCTTGTAGCGCAGCAGCTGTTTGCCGTGAGTTTCCAGCAGCTCGTTCATGAAGCTGCTGAGGCGGTCGATATCCAGCGGGGCTTCGGTACGCAGCACCATCGTGGAAATGCGGTCCGGGGTGGCAGGCTTGAGCACCGGTCGCAACATCGGTTTCAGGTTCACCCCAAGGTCAGGGTTGAGGTTGAAACCTCGCACATCCAGTAACTCAGCCAGGTCGATGCAGCCGTGTTCGACCACACGGATCGCAGCCCTGCTATTGATGCGGGCCAGGCGTTCGCGCAGGGCTTCAACCGCAGCCGGCTCGACCAGGTCGGTCTTGCTCAGCAGCAGACGATCGGCAAAGCCGACCTGCGCCTGAGCGATGGTCTGGGTCAGGTGCAGTTCGGCATGCGCGGCATCGACAAGGGTGATGATGCCGTCGAGGATGTAGCGCTCACGCAGCTCTTCGTCGATGAAGAACGTTTGCGCGACCGGCGCCGGGTCGGCCAGGCCGGTGCATTCGATCACCAGGCGATCGAAGGCGATTTCCCCGGCATCCAGGCGTTCAAGCAGCAGGTACAGCGCGCGAGTCAGGTCGCCATGGATGCTGCAGCATACACAACCGTTGGCCAAGGTCATGACCTGCACCGGCTGTTCCCCCAGCAGTTGGCTGTCGATGCCGGCCTCGCTGAATTCGTTTTCGATCACGGCGAGCTTCAGGCCATGCTCGGCCTTGAGCATGTACTTGAGCAAGGTGGTCTTGCCGGCACCGAGGAAGCCTGTGAGGACGGTTACGGGAATGGGCATCTGCACGCAAAATACTCCTGAATCTGAAAATGACTGTGGGAGCCGGTTACCCAGGCTCCCACAGGTTTACACGAACCGCAGGCTCAACAGCACTTGGGCCCGGACTTGCCACCGTAACGTGCTTCCTGACGTTCGCGGAAGAATGCCTCGTAGCTCATCACCGGCTTGTCCGGATGCGTTTTCTGCATGTGTTCGACATAGTTGTCGTAGTCGGGCATGCCGACCATCAGGCGGGCTGCCTGCCCCAGGTATTTGCCCAGTCGACCCAAGTCGTTGAACATGATTGCAGTCCTCTCGATTACGCGTCAGGCAACGCCTGGAACGGGGTTTCCTTGTCGCTGCGTTCTTTGCGGCCCAAGGCGGCGTAGCCGACCTTGATGGCGAAGAACAGGATGCTGAAGACCACCAGCAGGAACAAGATCGTCAGGCCCGCGTTGGTGTAGGCGTTGAAGATCACGTGCTGCATCTGCCCGATGTCCTTGGCCGGGGCCAGTACCTGGCCGGCGTCCAGCGCAGTGCTGTACTTCTTGGCCAAGGCCAGGAAGCCGACAGCCGGGTTGGGGTCGAACAGCTTGATCAGGCCTGCAGCCGTGGTGCAGATCAGCAGCCATACGGCCGGCAGCAGGGTGACCCAGATGTAGCGCTGACGCTTCATCTTGATCAGCACCACAGTACCGAGCATCAAGGCGATACCGGCCAGCATCTGGTTGGAGATACCAAACAGCGGCCACAGGGTGTTGATGCCACCCAGCGGGTCGATGACGCCCTGGTACAGCAGATAGCCCCAGAGCGCCACGCAGCCAGCAGTGGCAAGCAGGTTTGCCCCCCACGATTCGGTGCGTTTGAGCGCAGGCACGAAGCTGCCCAGCAGGTCCTGCAGCATGAAGCGCCCGGCACGGGTACCAGCGTCTACCGCCGTGAGAATGAACAGCGCCTCGAACAGGATCGCGAAGTGGTACCAGAAGGCCATGGTGTTTTCACCTGGCAACACCTGGTGCAGGATCTGCGCGATACCGACCGCCAGGGTTGGCGCACCGCCGGCACGGGCCAGGATGGTGTGCTCGCCGATGTCACGGGCAACGGCTTCGAGCTGCTCGGGTGTAATCAGGAAGCCCCAACTGCTGACAGTCTGCGCCACCGACGCGACATCGGTACCGACCACTGCCGCCGGGCTGTTCATGGCGAAGTACACGCCCGGTTCGATCACCGAGGCCGCAACCATGGCCATGATGGCGACGAACGATTCCATCAGCATGCCGCCGTAGCCGATATAGCGGGCGTTGGTTTCGTTATCCAGCAGCTTGGGGGTGGTCCCCGAGGAAATCAGCGCGTGGAAGCCGGACACCGCACCACAGGCAATGGTGATGAACAGGAACGGGAACAGGGTACCCTTCCACACCGGGCCCGTACCGTCGGTGAACTGGGTCAGCGCCGGCATTTTCAGCTCAGGTGCGATGATCAGGATACCGATGGCCAGGCCAAGGATCGTGCCGATCTTGAGGAAGGTCGACAGGTAGTCACGCGGCGCCAGCACCAGCCACACTGGCAGCACGGCGGCGACAAAACCGTAGCCCACCAGCATCCAGGTGATCTGCACGCCGGTGAACGTGAACGCCGGGCCCCACACCGGGTCCGCAGCGATCACGCCGCCCAGCCAGATCGAGGCCAGCAGCAGTACCACACCAACGACCGAGATTTCGCCAATACGGCCCGGACGGATGTAGCGCATGTAGATGCCCATGAACATCGCGATCGGGATGGTCGCCATCACCGTGAACATGCCCCATGGGCTTTCGGCCAGGGCCTTGACCACGATCAACGCCAGCACCGCGAGGATGATGATCATGATCAGGAAACAGCCGAACAGGGCGATGGTGCCCGGGATTCTGCCCATTTCCTCGCGCACCATGTCGCCCAGCGAGCGCCCGTTGCGGCGGGTAGACAGGAACAGGACCATGAAGTCCTGCACCGCACCGGCCAGCACCACGCCGGCGATCAGCCAGAGCGTGCCGGGCAGGTAGCCCATTTGCGCGGCGAGTACCGGCCCGACCAAGGGGCCTGCGCCGGCGATGGCAGCGAAGTGGTGACCGAAAAGAATGTGTTTGTTGGTCGGGACGTAGTCCAGGCCGTCGTTGTTGAGCACCGCCGGGGTGGCACGGCGCGGGTCGAGTTGCATCACCTTGGTGGCGATGAACAGGCTGTAGTAACGATAGGCGACCAGGTAGATGGCCACTGCCGCGACCACGATCCACAAGGCGTTGATCGCCTCGCCGCGACGCAGGGCAACCACACCCAGTGCGCAGGCGCCTATGACTGCCAGCGCCAGCCACGGAATATGGCGTAGCAGGCTATTATTGTTGTTCATGGTTAGCTTCCAGCTGGTGGATTGGAAAGACCGCCCACCGAGTCTAGGGCCAGTCAAGCGGCATTGCCACACTTGCTTCGTTCTAGAGCCTCTGCGGCCAGATTGCAGTACCTGATGCACATGCAACTCTAACTATAGTCAGGATGACACCTGATGACCTATTCGAGGATCCATGCCATGAGCGATCATGACGAACGCCGCCGCTTTCAACGCATCGACTTCGATGCCCCCACCGAGCTGCGCCAGGGGCTGAAACGCTGGCCTGCAAAACTGCTGGACCTTTCACTCAAAGGCTTGCTGATCGAACGCCCGGCAGACTGGGATGCCGACCTGACTCAGGATTTCGACGCCATCATCGACCTGGACAACGAGGTCCGTGTGCAGATGCAGGTCGAACTGCGCCACGAAGAACCGGACCGCCTGGGCTTCATCTGCCTGTACATCGACGTCGATTCGATGACCCATTTGCACCGTCTTGTGGAATTGAACGTGGCTGACAGCACCGAAATGATGCGTGAGCTGCGCGAACTCATCGAATAATGAAATCTCTTAGCTAGCTAATAGCCCTCCCACCTGGTGTTTCTTGTCTACCCAGACAGCTTTAAGCCTGGGTAGCGATGCTTTGTACACACCCTTCTAATACAGCTTCTGCCAAGTTGGTACGCCTTCTGCATTGGGTTTTAGCACACCCTGCAGCCAGACCTGTTCGCGCTCCGATCAAAATATTGTATACAATTCTTGTGGCAATCATTTGTAGGAAGTGTCTACAGTAGCGGCACAACAATAAACAGAGAGCCTGCTCCATGACTACGTCCCCTAGCACGTCTCCCGCCAAGCGACCCGAGGATGAAAACCTCGGCCTTGGTGCCAACCTGGCCTATGGTCTGCAGCATGTGCTGACCATGTATGGTGGGATCGTCGCAGTACCCCTGATCCTGGGGCAGGCCGCGGGCCTGAATGGTGCCGAAATCGGCATGCTGATCGCCGCCTCGCTGTTCGCCGGTGGCCTTGCCACCCTGCTGCAGACCCTTGGCCTGCCGTTCTTCGGTTGCCAGTTGCCACTGGTGCAAGGCGTGTCGTTCGCCGGTGTGGCGACCATGGGTGCGATCCTGAGCAGCGAGGGGGGCGGTGGCCTGCCAGGGGTGCTTGGCGCGGTCATGGCTGCGTCGCTGATCGGCTTTCTGATCACGCCGGTGTTCTCGCGCATCACCAAGTTCTTCCCGCCGCTGGTGACCGGCATCGTCATCACCACCATCGGCCTGACCCTGATGCCGGTTGCCGCACGTTGGGTAATGGGTGGCAATAGCGCCTCGCCGGAGTTCGGCAGCATGGCCAACATCGGCCTGGCCGCGCTGACCTTCGCCATCGTGCTGCTGCTGAGCAAGCTTGGCAGCGCCACCATCTCACGCCTGTCGATCCTGCTGGCCATGGTGGTCGGCACGCTGATCGCCTGGGCATTGGGCATGACCGATTTCAGCAAGGTCGGCGAAGGCCCGATGTTCGCCTTCCCTACGCCTTTCCACTTTGGCATGCCGGAGTTCCACATCGCCGCGATCCTGTCGATGTGTATCGTGATCATGGTCACCCTGGTGGAAACGTCGGCCGATATCCTCGCCGTGGGTGAGATCATCGACACCAAGGTGGACTCCAAGCGCCTGGGCAACGGCCTGCGCGCCGACATGGCATCGAGCATCCTGGCGCCGATTTTCGGTTCGTTCACCCAGAGCGCGTTCGCCCAGAACGTCGGCCTGGTGGCCGTGACCGGGGTCAAGAGCCGCTACGTGGTGGCTACCGGCGGCGTGATTCTGGTGGTACTCGGCTTGCTGCCAGTCATGGGCCGGGTGATTGCCGCCGTGCCTACCCCGGTACTGGGCGGCGCCGGTATCGTGCTGTTCGGCACCGTGGCGGCCAGCGGTATCCGCACCCTGTCCAAGGTCAGCTACAAGAACAACGTCAACCTGATCATCGTCGCGGCCTCGCTGGGCTTCGGCATGATCCCGATTGCCGCACCGACCTTCTACCACCACTTCCCGAACTGGTTCGAGACCATCTTCCACTCCGGCATCAGCTCGGCGGCGATCATGGCCATCCTGCTGAACCTGATCTTCAACCATTTCACCACCGGCAACTCGGAAAACCAGTCAGTGTTCGCTGCAGCCTACGAGCGCACCATCCAGTATTCGGACATTTCCGCGCTGCGTGATGGGGACTACTTCAAGGATGGCAAGCTGTTCGATGCCGAGGGTAACGAAGTGCCGATGCTGGAACTGGACGAGCACGGCAATGAAACGGTCAGGCGCACGGCCGTTGCCGAGCACTGACGGGTTGCAGGAGCGAGCTTGCTCGCTCCTGCACGCTATTCGAACAATGCATCCAGCGCCTGTTCCAGCCGGGTAACGGCAATCACCTGCAACCCCGCAGGCGCTTCTTTCGGCGCATTGCCCTTGGGCACGATGGCACGCTTGAAGCCGTGCTTGGCCGCTTCCTTCAAGCGCTCCTGGCCACTGGGTACCGGGCGTACCTCGCCCGACAATCCGATCTCGCCAAACACCAGCAAACCATGGGCCAGTGGCCGGTTGCGCAAGCTCGACATCACCGCCGCCAGCAGGGCCAGGTCCGAAGCCGTTTCCAGCACCTTCACCCCGCCGACCACGTTGAGAAACACATCCTGGTCATGGGTCGGGATACCGCCATGGCGGTGGAGCACCGCCAACAACATGGCCAGACGGTTCTGGTCCAGGCCCAAGGTTACCCGCCGCGGGTTGGCCAGATGGCTATCGTCGACCAGCGCCTGCACCTCGACCAGCATTGGCCGGGTACCCTCCCAGGTTGCCATCACCACGCTACCCGGCACCTCTTCCTGGGTACGGTTGAGGAAGATCGCCGACGGGTTGGATACCTCCTTGAGGCCACGATCGGTCATGCCGAACACGCCCAGCTCATTGACCGCGCCAAAACGATTCTTGACCGCCCGCAGCAAGCGCAGGCGGCCATCGGACTCACCTTCGAAATACAGCACCGTGTCGACCATGTGCTCCAGCACCCTTGGGCCAGCCAGCGAGCCCTCCTTGGTCACGTGGCCGACCAGGAAGATTGCCGTACCGCTTTGCTTGGCATAGCGCACCAGCAACGCTGTGCTTTCGCGCACCTGGGCCACGCCGCCCGGGGCCGATTGCAACTGCTCGGTGAAAATGGTCTGGATCGAGTCGATCACCATTACCCGCGGCTTCTCGACCCGCGCCGTGGCAATGATCGTCTCGATGCAGGTTTCGGTCATCACCTTGAGTTGGTCCTGGGGTAGGCCCAGCCGCCGCGAGCGCATGGCCACCTGCTGCTGCGACTCCTCCCCCGTGACATACAGGGCCGGCATGCCCACGGCAATGTTGCACAAGGTCTGTAGCAAAATGGTCGACTTGCCGATGCCGGGGTCACCGCCAATCAGCACCACCGAGCCATCCACCAGGCCGCCACCCAGCACGCGGTCCAGTTCGGTGCTGCTGGTCGTGAAACGCGGGATTTCCTCGACACTGACTTCGGCCAGGGTCTTGATCTGCGCCTGCTGCCCTGTCCAGCCAGCGCGACCGCTGCTGGGTGCAGCAGCGCCGCCGCTTTCGATCATGGTTTCGACCAGGGTGTTCCAGGCCCCGCATTCGCCGCACTGGCCGGCCCATTTGGGGAAGGTCGCGCCGCATTCGGTGCAGCCATACAAGCGCTTGGCCTTGGCCATGGGTGAGGTCTCCTGGAAAAATTCGCCATGATAGCTGAGCAGGACGTGTCTCGAACGCCTCGGGATGCGACAAAACTATTCGTTCTAACTGCAGTCAGTAGCCCTGAACACAACGCATGAAGCGTTTAAGTGGCTTACACTGCCTTAACCTTACCTTTTGTTACAAGGAACCAAACATGGGCATGCTCAACGAGTTCAAGGCTTTCGCAGTCAAAGGCAATGTCGTCGACATGGCGGTCGGTATCATCATCGGCGCGGCCTTCGGCAAGATCGTCTCGTCCTTCGTCGGCGACGTGATCATGCCGCCACTGGGCCTGCTGATCGGTGGCGTGGACTTCAGCGATCTGGCCATTACCCTGAAGGCTGCCGAAGGTGACGTACCAGCGGTGGTGCTGGCGTATGGCAAGTTCATCCAGACCGTAATCGACTTCGTGATCGTGGCCTTTGCCATCTTCATGGGCGTGAAGGCGATCAACAAGCTCAAGCGTGAAGAAGCCGTGGCGCCGACTACGCCGCCTGTGCCTTCGGCAGAAGAGACGCTGCTGACCGAAATCCGCGATTTGCTCAAGACGCAGAACCAGAATCGCTTGCCTTGAAATTGCCGGGGGCGCTGTAGGGGCGGGCCTGCTGGCGAAGAGTCCAGTGCGGTGGATGGCACCGGCTTCGCCGGTGTTCGCGGGTGAACCGCGCCTACAGGCCCCACAACGGCCGCAATGGTCTTACCAGTAGTTCTCGACAGCCACCTGCCCGGGCCGCTTGCTCAGGCTCAGTTGCAAGTCTCGCGCCTTGAGGACCTTGCGGGTTTCGTCGATCATTTCCGGGTTACCGCACAGCATCACCCGCGAATGCTCCGGCGACAGCTCAAGCCCTGCCGCCTTCTCCAGCTCGCCATTCTCGATCAACGTGGTAATGCGCTGATTCAACGCCCCAGGGTGTTGTTCACGGGTCACCACGGGAATGAACTGCAACTTGCCCGCGTACTCGGCCAGGTACTCGCGCTGTTCCAGCCCGGCAATTTCATCCACATAGGCCAGCTCCTTCGCTTCGCGCACTGAATACACCAGCTTGATGCTGTCGAAGCGCTCCCAGGCCTCGAAGTCCTGCAGGATCGACATAAAGGGCGCAATGCCGGTACCGGTAGCCAGCAGCCACAGGTCACGACCTCCGACGAAGCGGTCGAGGGTGAGAAAACCAAACGCCTGGCGGTCGATCAGCAACGTATCGCCTGCCCCCAAACGGCTCAGCTCACTGGTGAATTCACCACCTGGCACCACGATGGAAAAGAAATCCAGGTGCTCGTCATGAGGGGCGCTGACCATGGAATAGGCGCGCCACACCACACTACCATCGGCCTTGGTCACACCTAGCCGGGCAAATTGGCCGGAACGGAAACGGAACCCCGCATCGCGCGTAACCCGCAGGCTGAAGAGGTTCGGCGTCAGTGGCTGAACATCGAGCAGTGTCTGGCGAGTGAACTTTTCGGCGCTAGCGGTCATATCGGGCTCCAGGGTTGGCGTGTGCACAGTGTCGCCTAAAGTGGCCAGGATAAAAACCACCGCTTTGTAGGGCCTCATCCAGGGTGAACGCGCCGAACTCGCAGAAAATCCTGTTCGCTATAATCGAGTAGGAGGCGGATTCACACCCGCCGTCCTCTCACACCACCGTGCGTACGGTTCCGTACACGGCGGTTCAGGTTACGCGGCTAAGCCGGTTAATCGTATCCAGTATCGAGACCAGCCCGAGCCGGTCCCACAGTTTCTTTGGCAGCGCGTAGTTCATATGTTGCGCTCCCGAATTCCACCATGGACCTCGGCCATTGAAGGCTGACTTGTTGGCACGCTCCTCGCTCAACCCCAGGCGCATCAAGTTTCTCAGCCTCGTGGGAGGCTGCTTCCATTGACGCCAGATGACGCAGCGGAGTTTGTGCCTGACCCAACCATCCAGTTCCTCAAGCGGCCGCTTGCTCTGGCTGAGCTTGAAGTAGCTAGCCCAGCCTCTCAGGACGGGGTTGATCCGCTCGATGACAGTCGCCATTTTGCGAGCCCGTACGCTGCGCAGCAGCATTCTGAGCCGGTCGCGTAAGCGGTCTAGGCTCATCCTTGCCACGCGCAGCCTTGGCTGCTGGTGCCAGCTCATCCCATAGCCTAGGTAGTCGCACTTCCACGCCCTTGCCACTTGGCTTTTCTTCCTGTTCACCGTCAGCTTCAGACGTTCTCTCAGGAAGCGCTCGACGCTGACCAACACCCGTTCGCCGGCCCGGGGACTGCGTACATAGATGTTCGCATCATCGGCATAACGTACGAAGCGATGGCCCCGCCGCTCCAGCTCGCGGTCGAGTTCGTCGAGCAGGATATTCGACAGCAACGGCGAAAGCGGGCCGCCTTGCGGCGTCCCCTCCTGCCGTGGGCTGACGACACCGCCCGACATGATCCCGGCTTCAAGGTAGCGGCGAATAAGCCTGAGTACGCACTTGTCTTTGATCCGACGTTCGATGCAGGCCATGAGGATGTCGTGATTGACCCGATCGAAAAACTTCTCCAGATCGAGTTCCACGCACCAGCGGTGTCCCGCTGTCACATGAGCACGGGCCATCTCGATGGCTTGATGCGTACTTCTGCCCGGACGAAAACCATAGCTGTAGTCCGAGAACAGTGGGTCGAAGATAGGTGTGAGCTGCTGCTGCAGTGCTTGCTGGATCAGGCGATCCACGACGCTGGGGATACCCAGTTGCCGTGTGCCGCCCTGCGGCTTGGGAATTTCAACCGCTCGCACTGCTTGGGGATGGTATTCACCGGCCAGCAACCTGGCCTTGAGGGTTGGCCAATACTGTTTCACGTAGCCCGCCAAGTCAGCGACCGTCATGCCATCGGCACCCGGAGCCCCCTTGTTGCTAACCACGCGTTGATACGCACGCCTGAGGTTGGCCGGTGCAAGCACCCGCTCCATCAGCGTGTCCGGCTCCGCGTTCGTCCACGTCGCTGACGCCGCCGGCACCTTTGCACTGTCAGGCATCACCCTCGGCTTCTGGCCGGGATTCGGGATGACAGTTTCCGCTGTGGGAAATTTCTGCATTACGGTTACCAACGAGACGGCGACGCCTACTGGCGGCATAACCTGTTCGGCCCTTGGTGGCGCGGTTAACCGCCACTTACTACGGCTTCGGCTGACTTCTGCACGCTCGTCCCGTCGCCTTTCGACGCGCGGTAGCACAGTGGCAAGCGTACAGATCTCCCAGGGTAATTCGCGCGACCTTCCTGCTTATGCCTGTCGGATCTACGTCACAGCGTTCCGTGCAAGTATTGGGCTTTGGCGATTTGTGCCACCTCACCCCGCTGTGCCGCCTCTATCCGCTTCCTGTTCGTCAGGCCAGCATTTTGCCTCGGGCTTCCTTCAGATTCGCGGTCACCCGCGACACCCTTGCCTCCGGCTAACACTTCCCCTTGCCGGGTGTGTAGAGGACTTTCACCTCCAAGTCACCCACTTGGCCACCACAACCAAGCGGGTTGCGCTTACGCGCAACGCGCCATGCCTGGCGCACACAAAAAAATCCCAACAGGATGGTAGGTCTTTTCCTACAATCATCCGGGTACTCAAACGGATTGGATCCTGCGCGCCCCAAGGAGTGTTTCAAATGCTTCACTGGAAACCCGAGTATCTTCGTGCGTTCGTCAGCGAGCGCAGCCCGCAGAAGCTATTCGACATCGCAGTCCATCTGGCTCAGGACCTGGACATGGATTACCTTGGGCTGAACATCCGCATTCAGATCGCTACACAAACGCCAAGGCTGTACCTCTACAGCAACTACCCAAGTGAGTGGATCGAGCGCTACCAGCGCGACGACTTCTACAAGCAGGACCCGGCGGCGAACCTGAGCCACAGCTCGACGATGCCGGTGCTGTGGACCGATGAACTTTACAAGGAAGCCCCGCAATTTCGCGAAATGGCCTGCCTGTATGGCTTGCGGCACGGCTGGACACAGTCGCTTCACGATCAGCAGCACAACGAAAGCCAGATCAGTGTCGCTCGGCCAAATGGCCCCATCGATGAGGTCGAACTGTACGACAAAGCTGGGAGCGTGCAGTGGCTGTGCCACACACTTCACGCGGTACTGGGCGAGCACCATCTGAACGCGCTATGCCCACCCCAACCGAAAATGAGCGAGCGCGAACTGGAAGTGCTGAAATGGTCTGCCGCCGGCAAGACCGCTGCCGATGTTGCCTCCATCCTCTCGCTGTCGCAAAGCACGGTCAATTTCCATATCCGCAGCGTGATCACCAAGACCAACGCAGCCAACAAGGCCGGAGCCATTGCCATTGCCGCCTTGCGTGGCTGGATCTGATCTTCGAACCTGCGACCTCGGGCAAAGCCCTGTAGAATCGCCCGGCAAAGCCCGGCGCGAACCGCAACGGGCAGTTTCGTACCCGAGCCAGACGCCATGCCCCTGTTGACCACCCCCTACGCCGAACTCGACCTGATCCGCCAGCCGGAGCAGGCCAACGACCCGTTGCAGGCCTTCGATGCCGCCGACGAGTACCTGCTTGCGCAGCTACACGATCAGGCACCCGACGCCAATTGCCGGGTACTGGTGCTCAATGACAGCTTCGGTGCCCTGGCCGCAAGCCTTGCAGGCCAGCTGCAGGTGGTCAGCAGCGGTGACTCGCACCTGGGGCACCTGGCCCTGGAAAAGAACCTGGCGCGCAATGGCCTGCCGTTCGACAGTGTGCCGTTCGTACCGGCCAGCGAACACTGGCAAGGCCCGTTCGACCGGGTGCTGGTGCGTGTGCCCAAGACCCTGGCCCTTCTGGAAGAACAACTGATCCGCCTGCAAGGCCAGTTGGCACCAGGTGCGCAGGTGATTGCAGGGGCGATGATCAAGCACCTGCCGCGCGCGGCCGGCGACCTGATGGAGAAGTACATCGGCCCCGTACAGGCTTCGCTGGCACTGAAAAAGGCCCGTTTGCTGACAGCAACGGTTGCCGAGCGGCCGCTCGCCAAGTCCCCCTACCCCAGCTGCTACCGCCTCGACGCGCCGGCACTTGACTTGGTCAACCACGCCAACGTGTTCTGCCGTGAAGGCCTGGATATCGGGACGCGGGCGTTCCTCCCGCATCTACCACGCAACCTCGGCCGTGCGCGGGTGGCAGACCTGGGCTGCGGCAACGGCGTGCTCGCGATCGCCAGCGCCCTGGCCAACCCGGAGGCCGAGTACACCCTGGTCGACGAGTCGTACATGGCAGTGCAATCGGCGCAGGAGAACTGGCTGGCAGCGTTGGGCGAGCGCCCGGCGACCTTCCTCGCGGCCGATGGCCTGGCCGGGCTGGAGAAACAGTCGCTGGACGTGGTGCTGTGCAACCCGCCGTTCCACCAACAGCAGGTAGTAGGCGATTTCCTCGCCTGGCGCATGTTCCAGCAGGCGCGTGAAGCGCTGGTGGTAGGTGGGGCGCTGTACATCGTAGGTAACCGGCATCTGGGCTATCACAGCAAGCTGGCGCGGTTGTTCCGGGGGGTGGAGCAGGTGGCGGCAACGCCCAAGTTCGTCATTCTGAAAGCCCGCAAGTAGGCGCGCCACCGCCCCCGTAGGAGCGGGCTTGCCCGCGAACACCGGCAACGCCTGTGCCATCTAGCGCGTTGCCTGCTTCGTGGGCAAGCCCGCTGCCGCTCTTTATCAGTGTGTGGTCAGGCCCGCCGCCCCCATGAACAGCCGCATCACCCAGGCCGCCACACCCAGCGCTGCGACGCTCATCGCCCAGATCAGCAACAGCCAACCCAGTCGCTGCCACAGCGGTTTCTTGTCTTCCAAACCATGCTTGCCAGCCATCATGCAGCCCTCCTAGTGATAGCCGTCTTCGTGGGTCACCTTGCCGCGGAACACGTAGTAGCTCCAGAAGGTATACATGAGGATAAACGGCAGGATGAACAGGGTACCCACCAGCATGAAGCCCTGGCTTTGCGGTGGCGCTGCGGCATCCCAGATCGAAATCGACGGCGGGATGATGTTAGGCCACAGGCTGATTCCCAAGCCGCTGTAGCCAAGGAAGATCAGTACCAGCGTGAGCAGGAACGGCGTGTAGTGCGCGTTGCGTGCCACCGCTTTGAGCAACCCGTAGAAGGTCACCAGCACCAGCAGCGGTACCGGCATGAACCAGATCAGGTTGGGCATGCTGAACCAGCGGTCGGCAATCTGCGGGTAGGCGATGGGCGTCCACAGGCTGACGATACCGATCACCACCAGCAGCACCAGCGCCAGCGGCCGGGCCATATCGTGCATCTTCTGCTGCAGCGGCCCTTCGGTCTTCATGATCAGCCAGGTGCAACCCAGCAAGGTGTAGGCCACGATCAACCCCAGCCCGCAGAATAGGCTGAATGGGGTCAGCCAGTCCAGGGTGCCACCGGCAAAATGCCGGTCGACCACCTTGAACCCCTCCAGGAACGCGCCCAGCGCCACGCCCTGGAAGAAGGTGGCGATCAGCGAACCCCAGATAAAAGCCTTGTCCCAGATGTGTCGTTTGTCGGCCTTGGCCTTGAAGCGGAACTCGAAGGCCACGCCTCGGAAAATCAGGCCGATCAGCATCAGGATCAGGGGCAGGTACAGGGCCTCGAGGACCACGGCATACGCCATCGGGAAGGCCCCGAACAGTCCGGCACCGCCCAGGACCAACCAGGTTTCGTTGCCGTCCCATACCGGCGCGACAGTGTTCATCATGACATCACGGTCCTGCTCGCCCTTGACGAAGGGGAAGAGCATGCCGATCCCCAGGTCGAATCCGTCCATCACCACGTACATCATGACGCCGAAGATGATGATCACGGCCCAGATCAGTGGAAGGTCGATACCCATGGTTCAGTTCCCCTCGTTCAGGCTGGCAGAGGTGGCCTCGCGGCCATCATCGGCGGCGGACAAAGGCCGTGCCGGCGTGCGTTTCTGGCCTGGGCCTCCCGGTGTGTGCTCGTCACCCTCACCGGTTTGCGGCCCTTTGCGCACCAGGCGCATCATGTAGCCAAGGCCGGTGCCAAACAGGGCGAAGTACACCACCACGAACGCCACAAGGGTGAAGCCGAGCTGAGCGTAGCTGTGGTTGGAAACACCGTCCGCCGTGCGCATCAGGCCGTACACCACCCAGGGCTGGCGGCCAATTTCGGTGGTGAACCAGCCGGCCAGCAGTGCGACCAGCCCAGATGGGCCCATCCACAGGGCCACATGCAGGAACGGGCGTGAACTGTACAGCGTGCCGCGTTTGCGCAACCACAGGCTCCACAGGCCAACGAAGATCATCAGGAAACCAAGCCCGACCATGATCCGGAACGACCAGAACACAATGGTCGAATTAGGCCGGTCCTCGGGCGGGAACTCCTTCATCGCCGGCACCTGCTTGTCCAGGCTGTGAGTCAGGATCAGGCTGCCGAGGGCCGGAATCTCGATCTTGAACCGGGTAGTCTCGGCCTCCATGTCGGGAATGCCGAACAGGATCAGTGGAGTCGGCTCACCGGGCACGTTCTCCCAGTGGCCTTCGATCGCAGCAATTTTCACCGGCTGGTGCTTGAGGGTATTGAGGCCGTGGAAATCGCCGATCACTGCCTGAATCGGGGCGACGATCAATGCCATCCACATGGCCATCGACAGCATCTTGCGTACAGCCGGGTTGTCACGCCCGCGCAGCAGGTGCCAGGCCGCCGAGGCACCGACGAAGAACGCGGTGGACACGAACGCGGCAGTAGCCATGTGCATCAGGCGGTAGGGGAAGGAGGGGTTGAACACCACCGCAAACCAGTCCACCGGCACCACCCGACCATCGATGATCTCGTGACCTTGCGGGGTTTGCATCCAGCTGTTGGAGGCGAGAATCCAGAAGGTAGAGACCAGCGTACCGAGCGCTACCATCACCGTGGAGAAGAAGTGCAGACCACGGCCGACGCGGTTCCAGCCAAACAACATGACGCCCAGGAAACCGGCCTCGAGGAAGAACGCAGTCAGTACTTCGTAGGTGAGCAGCGGGCCGGTGACGGCGCCGGCAAAGTCGGAGAAGCGGCTCCAGTTGGTGCCGAACTGGTAGGCCATGACCAGGCCGGAGACGACGCCCATGCCGAAGTTGACGGCGAAGATCTTTGACCAGAAGTGATAGAGGTCACGGTAGACCTGGTTGTGGGTCCGCAGCCATAGGCCTTCGAGGACTGCCAGGTAGCTGGCCAGGCCAATGGTGATGGCCGGGAACAGGATGTGGAACGACACGGTAAAGGCAAACTGCATTCGGGCGAGCTCTAAGGCCTCTATTCCGAACATGGTGCTTCCTCTTCAGATAATCCGGCGTCCGGGCTTGTGGCCCCAGTCGCCCACTGCCCCCACTGGGTCGAGTACGGCGTGTTGGAATTGTTCTGTTCGATCGCAGGGATTCCGGCCAGACGGCCAATTCATTGATCTGGAACGATTGACCCAGATCAATGAATGCTAGGAAGCATAGTCCCGAATGGCCCGGTGGGCCGTGTGGTGGATTGCCGCGTGACCTGTTGCCTCACCCTCTTTGATTAGCAGTGGAAAAGTGCCGACCTGAGCAAACAGTAACCGCTTGTTACAAACAGATGATACGCTGCGCCCCCCTCTACTGCGCCGAGGCCCCTGGTTTCCGATGTCCGATTCCGCACCGCAGTTGTTGCGTCACCATCGTCCTTTTCTGGCCTTCTGGCTGGCCCGCGTGTTCACCGCCAGCGGCTTCCAGATGCTCACCGTGGCCATCGGCTGGCACCTCTACCAATTGACCGGCAACGTCCTGGACCTGGGCCTGGTCGGCCTGGTCGAGTTCGCCCCACGGGTGCTGTTCATGCTGCACACCGGCCATGTCGCCGACCGCTATGACAGGCGCAAGGTCGCCGCCTTGTGCCAGAGCCTCCAGGGGCTGATTGCCCTGGCGCTGGCGGTGGGCAGTGCCACCGACAACGTCACCCGCGAACTGATCTTTGCTCTGGCCTTCCTGCTCGGCGCCAGCCGCTCATTCGAAATGCCGGCAACCCAGGCGCTGTTGCCCAATGTGGTACCGGCCGGGCTGTTCCCGCGGGCAGTGGCGGCGTCGGCCTCGGCCACCCAGTCGGCGACCATCGTGGCGCCGGCGGTGGGCGGATTCCTGTATGCCTTTGGCAGCATGTGGGTGTACGGCCCGACGGTGGCCTTGTACGCCATTGCCTGCGTGCTGACCCTGAGCCTGCAGGCGCGCGGCCAGGTCGCCCAGCGCGGGCGCGCCAGCATCGAATCGCTGCTGGCTGGCATCCGCTTCATTCGCAGCCGGCCCGACATCCTCGGCGCCATCTCGCTGGACCTGTTCGCCGTATTGTTGGGCGGAGCCACCGCCTTGCTGCCGGTATTTGCCAAGGACATCCTGCTGACCGGGCCGATGGGCCTTGGCCTGTTGCGCTCGGCGCCAGCGGTGGGAGCATTGCTGATGTCGCTCTGGTTGGCGCGCTTCCCGTTCCAGCGCAACGTCGGGCGGACGATGTTCACTGCGGTCGGCGTGTTCGGCGTGGCGACCATCGCCTTCGGCCTGTCGACCTCGTTCTGGTTCTCGCTGGCGGTACTGGTGGTACTGGGTGCGGCAGACATGATCAGCATGGTCATTCGCAGTTCGTTCGTGCAGCTGGAGACACCGGATGAAATGCGTGGGCGGGTCAGCGCAGTGAACGGCCTGTTCATCGGTGCCTCGAACCAGCTCGGTGAGTTCGAATCGGGGGTGACCGCGCACTGGTTTGGTACAGTGCCGGCGGTGGTGCTGGGCGGGGTGGGCACTTTGGTGGTGACCGGGGTGTGGATAAAACTGTTCCCTACCCTGGCCAAGCGGGACCGGTTGCATAACGGGTGATGGGTCACCTGTGCCCGCCGCTTCGCGGGCAAGCCCGCGCCTACGGGGGAACTTCCCCGCACAGGGCCAGAAAAACCCATTCCCCAACGGCCATAGGCCCCCGCCATGCATGCTGGTATGATGCGCGGCTTTTTTCCTCCCCACACAAAACCACGGCATCCGGTACGGTCTGTGCTTTGCTGTTGGGGTCGATACATTCATGGCGCCGGGGGCGCCTTGGGGAGCGGGCATGCTGGAAAGGCTGTTTCAACTAAGAGCACACAACACCAACGTGCGCACCGAGATTCTCGCGGGCGTCACCACCTTCCTGGCCATGGCCTACATCCTGTTCGTCAACCCGAGCATCCTCGGCGAGACCGGCATGGACAAGGGCGCGATCTTCGTCGCCACCTGCCTGGCAGCGGCCATCGGCTCCGCCACCATGGGCCTGATTGCCAACTACCCGATCGCCCTGGCACCGGGCATGGGCCTGAACGCGTTCTTCACCTACACCGTGGTGCTGCACATGGGCCACACCTGGCAGGTGGCACTGGGTGCCGTGTTCCTGTCGGCGGTGATGTTCTTCCTGCTGTCGATCTTCCGCATCCGCGAGTGGATCGTGAACAGCATCCCGCTGCCGCTGCGTTCGGCGATTGCCGCCGGCATTGGCCTGTTCCTGGCATTGATCGCCCTGCATAACGCCGGCATCGTCGTCGATAACCCAGCCACTTTGGTGGGCATGGGCGACCTCAAGCAGCCGTCGGTGATTCTCGCCACACTGGGCTTTTTCCTGATCGTCGGCCTTGAGTCGCTGAAAGTGCGCGGCGCGGTGTTGATCGGCATCCTGGCCGTCACCGTCGCGTCGATCGCCATGGGCGTCACGCCGTTCGGCGGGATCGTGTCGATGCCACCTTCACTGGCACCCACCTTCCTGCAGCTGGACATCGCCGGTGCCCTCGATGTGGGCCTGATCAGCGTGATCTTCGCGTTCCTGTTCGTCGACCTGTTCGACAACTCCGGCACCCTGATCGCCGTGGCCAAGCGCGCCGGCCTGATGGGCAAGGACGGCCACATGCCGAAGATGGGCCGCGCCCTGATCGCCGACAGCACCGCCGCCATGGCCGGCTCCCTGCTGGGCACCTCGACCACCACCAGCTATATCGAGTCCGCTGCGGGTGTGAGCGCCGGTGGCCGCACCGGCCTGACGGCCATCGTGGTTGCCGTGCTGTTCCTGCTGGCGCTGTTCTTTGCCCCACTGGCCGGTAGCGTGCCCGCCTTCGCCACCGCTCCGGCGCTGCTGTTCGTCGCGGTACTGATGGCCTCGGGCCTGGCGGAAATAAACTGGGACGACGTCACCGAAGCCGCACCGGTGGTGGTAACTGCCTTGGCCATGCCGCTGACGTACTCGATCGCCAATGGTATCGCCTTCGGCTTCATCGCCTGGACCGCCGTCAAGTTGATCTCGGGCCGCCACCGCGAACTCAACTCGGCCCTGGTGATCCTTTCCATCCTGTTCGTCATCAAGCTAGGCTGGTTCAACGCATGAGTGCTGCTTTCGACCCCTCCTCCTACGCCACCCAGCTGGATGCCAAAGTGGCCCGGCTGCGCGAGCTGCTGGCACCGTTCGGCGCGCCGGAACCGGCTGTTTTCGACTCACCGCGCGAGCATTACCGCCTGCGCGCCGAGTTCCGCCTGTGGCGCGAGGATGGCCAGCGCCACTACGCCATGTTCGCCCCGGGCGAGAAGCACAAGGCAATCCTGATCGACGATTTCCCCATTGCCAGCGAACGCATCAACGCGTTGATGCCGCGCCTGAAGGCAGCCTGGCAGGCCAGCGAAGAACTGGGCAACCGCCTGTTCCAGGTGGAGTTCCTCACCACCCTGGCTGGCGATGCGATGATCACGATGTGCTATCACCGCCCGCTGGACGAGGCCTGGGAAGTGGAAGCACGGCAACTGGCTGAAGCGCTGGGGGTGAGCGTCATCGGCCGCTCCAAGGGCAAGCGCCTGGTTATCGGCCGCGACTACGCGGTGGAAAAGCTTGATGTGGCTGGCCGCGTGTTCAGTTACCGCCAGCCGGAGGGTGCGTTCACCCAGCCCAACGGCGCAGTGAACCAGAAGATGCTCAGCTGGGCCTTCGAGGCCATTGGCGAGCGTGAGGATGACCTGCTGGAGCTGTATTGCGGCAACGGCAACTTCACCCTGCCGCTGGCCACGCGTGTACGCCAGGTGCTGGCCACCGAAATCAGCAAGACGTCGGTCAATGCCGCCCTGAGCAACCTTGACGAAAACGCTGTGGATAACGTGCGGCTGGTACGTTTGTCGGCAGAGGAGCTGACCCAGGCACTGAATGAGGTGCGGCCGTTCCGTCGCCTGGAAGGCATCGACCTGAAGAGTTATCAGTTCGGTACCGTGTTCGTCGACCCACCGCGTGCGGGGATGGACCCGGATACCTGCGAGCTGACCCGGCGTTTCGAGCGCATTCTGTACATCTCGTGCAACCCGGAAACGCTGGCAGCGAACATTGCCCAGTTGCAGGACACCCACCGCATCGAGCGCTGTGCATTGTTTGACCAGTTCCCGTATACCCACCATATGGAGAGTGGGGTTCTGCTGGTTCGGCGCTGATCGTTGTATTGCCGGGGCTGCTTTGCAGCCCATTCGCGGGCAAGCCCGCTCCGACATTGATCGGCGTCGGTGTACGCAGATCGTTGTAGGAGCGGGCTTGCCCGCGAATGGGCCGCAGAGCGGCCCCAAGCTTCACCTCAGAAGTCGAAGAAGACGGTCTCCCCTTCCCCCTGAATGCGGATATCAAAGCGGTACGCCGTCTTCCCATCCACTTCGCAACGCTTGGCAATCAAGGTTTCACGCCGCTGCGGCTGCTCGATCAGGTTGAGCACCGGGCACTTGGCATTGGCCTGGGCCTCATCATCGAAATACAGGCGCGTGTGCAGGTGGATGTTGATGCCACGGGCAAACAGGCTGATGTTGATGTGCGGCGCCATCGGCACGCCAGCAGCGTTGTTCACCACACCCGGCTTGACCGTTTGCAGCGTCCACTCACCGGCATCGAAGGTGGTAGCCGTGCGGCCAAAGCTGTTGAAGGCGTTTTCCAGGTTGTAGGCATCCTGGTACTCACCGTTGGCGTCGGCCTGCCACACTTCCAGGAACGAGTCGCGCACCAGGTGGCCGTTTCCGTCATATACGTGGCCGATCAGCAGAATGTGCTCGCCCGGGGCGTCTGGCTTGGCCAGGCAGTTCCAGATTTCCTGGTCGCGGGTCGGGTTGCCGGCGGCTTCCAGGGCCAGGCCGATGTGCACGTAGGGGCCGGCAGTCTGCGAAGGGGTTTCCGGCAGCAGTTCGATTGGCATGGCGGGGTCCTCAGCAGTTTTCGAAGTGGGTCTTGCGCTGGCCGCGCAGCACGATGTCAAAGCGGTAGGCCAGGCAGTCCATCGGGTTGGCGTTGCTCATGTCGAGCTTGGCGATCAACTGCTGCACGGCTTGCGGGTTGGCGATCGACTTGACGATCGGGCACATCGGGATCAGCGGGTCACCTTCGAAGTACAACTGGGTGATCAGCTTGGTGGCGATCGATGGGCCGCTGATGGCGAAGTGGATATGCGCCGGGCGCCAGTCGTTCGGGCCGTTGCGCCATGGGTACGGGCCCGGCTTGATGGTGCGGAAGCTGTAATAGCCGTCACGGTCGGTCAGACACCGCCCAACACCACCGAAGTTCGGGTCCAGGGGCGCCAGGTAGCGATCGTTCTTGTGGCGATAGCGGCCGCCGGCGTTGGCTTGCCACATCTCCACCAAAGTGTTCGGCACAGGCTTGCCGTACTGGTCGACGACACGGCCGGCGACGATGATGCGCTCGCCAATGGGCAGGCCACCGTTATTGAAGTTCAGCAGCAGGTCATGGTCGTGGGCGCCGAAGCCCAGATGGGAAAAGTCCGGACCAGTGGTTTCGCTGATCGACTGCGGAATGCTGACCAGTGCCTGGCGCGGCGAGCGGGCAACGGAGGTCTTGTAGTCAGGCGTAAGGGCTTTAGGGTGCCAGTTGCGATCACGGATCACGAAGCGGCTGTTGTCCTGGGCGGGCATGCCGGTTTCCTCTCTTGGAATTGTGAGAACGCCTGGGCGTGGCAGGCGGACTTGCAGTTTCCGGCAGGTCGCGCGTGATGAATATTGAAATCGACCAACTCATACATAACCAAATGGTTATGTCTTAACACCTTTGCCTGACACCAGCCGCTTTCCTGAACTAATCTTTGTCTTCTTGTTTCACGCTCGGAGAGCATTCATGGAATGGCGAAAAGGCCGACGCAGCGACAACGTGGTCGATGCCCGGGGCGAAGGTGGCGGTGGCGGCATGCGCTTCGGCGGCGGCAAGGGGCTGGGGCTCGGGGCGATTCTGCTGATCGTCGGCATCGGCTGGCTCACCGGGCAGGACCCGCTGCAGATTCTTGGCCAGCTCACCGGCCAGCTGGAGCAACAGCAAACGGCCCCCAGTGGTACAAGCGCCAAGGCCCCCCCGGCCAACGACCAGCAGGCCGAGTTCGTCGCCTCGATTCTGGGCGACACCGAGGACACCTGGAAAGCCCTGTTCGCCCAGGCCGGCAAACAATACCGTGACCCCAAACTGGTCCTGTTCAGCGGCCAGGTCAATTCGGCCTGTGGTTTTGCCTCGGCAGCGGTCGGGCCGTTCTATTGCCCGGCGGACCAGCGGGTGTACCTGGACATGTCGTTCTTCCGCGAAATGGAAACCCGCTTCGCTGCAGCGGGCGACTTCGCCCAGGCCTACGTGATCGCCCACGAAATCGGTCACCATGTGCAGACACTGCTGGGCGTTTCGGCCAAGGTGGATGCCGCACGACGCGCCGGCCAGCGCATGGAGGGCGACAACGGCCTGTTGGTGCGCCAGGAGTTGCAGGCTGACTGCCTGGCCGGGGTATGGGCCTACCAGGCGCAGAAACGCCTGAACTGGCTGGAGCCAGGCGATGTCGAGGAAGCGCTGAATGCGGCCAATGCCATTGGCGACGACCGCCTGCAGCAGCAAGGCCGCGGCCGCGTAGTGCCGGACTCCTTCACCCATGGCACTTCCGCGCAGCGGGTGCGTTGGTTCAAGATCGGGTTTGCCGAAGGTGAAGTGAACCGCTGCGACACCTTCAGCGCACGCACCCTCTGATCCCAGGCCCAACAGGGACCAAGTGAGACCATCTGCTGATATTTTGCTGAAAAAGCGTTTCAGCTTCCCCAATCACGGCCGATAACCCCTGCACGAATCAGCGGGCATCCAGAACAACAACGCCTGGCGATCGAAGATCAAGAGAGCGAAATCAACTTCTGGAGAGCGTGCATGAACAGCTGGTTCGCCAACATCAGCGTCAACCTTAAACTCGGCCTGGGCTTCGGCCTGGTGCTGGTCCTCACTGGCCTGCTGGCCCTCACCGGCTGGACCAGCCTGGGCAGCCTGATCGACCGTAGCAACTGGATGGGCGATATTGGCCAGTTGAACAAGGACCTCACCGATCTACGCATTGCGCGCCTGCAGTACATGATCGCCAACGGCGACGATACCGCCGCCGCCAACACCCTGGCCAAGCTGGACGCATTCAGCAAGCAGCAGGCCTACCTGGCCACCACCTTCAAAAGCCCGGAGAACGTCAAGCTGCTGGGTGAGCTGGGCGATACCATCAGTGCCTACAAGCTGTCGCTGAACAAGATGCGCCAGGGCTACGACGCCACCCGCGCAGCGCGCGTTTCCATGGACAGTTCGGCCATTCGCGCCGACCAGGCCATGGATGCGCTCAGCCAGGAGGTGATGGCTCGCCCCGAGGCTGACAGCGTGCGCCTGGCCCAGTACCAGCTGATCAGCAAGGCCCGCCAGCAACTGCTGCAGGTACGCATCGATGTGCGTGGCTACATCGCCGAGAACAGCAGCGCCAACGAGCAGGCCGCCTTGCGCCAGCTGGATGCAGCACTGGCCGATACCGACAACCTCAAGCGCCAGCTGCCCAGCGAAGACGCCCGCCTGCAACAGTTCGAAAACGCAGTACTGGCCTATCGTGACGCCGTACGCCAGTTCCGCGACGCGGTTGCCAACATCACCACCTCGCGCGCCGAAATGACCGTGCAGGGCGCCGACATCGTCAAGCGCAGTGACGCGTTGTACCAGATCCAGCTGGAGCGCCGTGACATCGAGAGCACCCAGGCCCGCAGCCTGCAGGCCATCGCCACACTGTTGGCGCTGCTGGTCGGCGTGCTGGCGGCGGTGCTGATCACCCGCCAGATCACGCGCCCGTTGCAAGACACCCTGGTGGCCGTGGAGAAAATCGCCAGTGGCGACCTTACCCAACACATGCGCGTCACCCGCCGTGACGAACTGGGCGTGCTGCAGCAAGGCATCGCGCGCATGGGCACCACCCTGCGCGAGCTGATCAGCGGCATCCGCGATGGCGTCACCCAGATCGCCAGCGCCGCCGAAGAGCTGTCGGCAGTCACCGAACAGACCAGCGCGGGCGCCAACAGCCAGAAAGTCGAGACCGACCAGGTGGCCACCGCCATGCACGAAATGGCCGCTACCGTTCAGGAAGTGGCGCGCAATGCCGAGCAGGCCTCACATGCAGCCACCGGAGCCGATGACGAAGCCCGTGCCGGCGACCGCGTGGTGGGCGAAGCGATTGGCCAGATCGAACGCCTGGCCGAAGACATGCACCGCTCCACCGAGGCCATGAACCTGCTGCAGCAGGAAAGCCAGAAAATTGGCAGCGTGATGGACGTGATCAAGTCGGTGGCTGAACAGACCAACCTGCTGGCGCTCAACGCAGCGATCGAGGCGGCTCGTGCCGGCGAGGCAGGCCGTGGCTTTGCCGTGGTTGCCGACGAAGTGCGCGGCCTGGCCCAACGCACGCAGAAGTCTACCGAAGAGATCGAAGAGCTGATTGCCAGCCTGCAGCACGGTACCCAGCAAGTGGCGAATGCCATGCAGGGCAGCCGTGCCCTGACCGACAGCAGCGTCGAACTGGCGCGAAAGGCCGGGTCATCGCTGGAGAGCATTACCAGTACGGTATCGAGCATCCAGTCGATGAACCAGCAGATTGCTGCGGCGGCAGAGCAGCAGAGTGCGGTGGCTGAAGAGATCAGCCGAAGCATCCTGAATGTGCGTGATGTGTCAGAGCAAACCGCAGCAGCCAGTGACGAGACGGCAGCGTCGAGTGTGGAGCTGGCGCGGTTGGGTGGGCAGTTGCAGACACTGGTCAGCCAGTTCCGCGTCTGACCGTTGGCACCTGGGGCCGCTTTGCGGCCCTTTCGCGACTCAAGGCCCCCAACGCAGGTCCTCGTGGGAGCGGCCTTGTGTCGCGATAGGAGGGCAAAGCCCTCCCGGCGTTCTGACAGGTACTACTTGACGATCATCCCTACCCCACGCCCACGTGGGTCGGAAGCAGTCTCAAGCTTCGCCCCATCGACGCGGATCGCCTGGATGTCGCCCATCTCCCAGCCCTGGTCCTCCAGCACATAGCCCATCTTCTTCAGCTCATCAGCTACCGGCCCGGTCAGTGGCGCATAGCTGTCGAAGTAAATGGTGTCCTTGGGCAGCAACTGATGGTGCACGCGCTGCGCCGCCACCGCCTTGTCCAGCGGCATGCCGTAGTCGTACAGGTTGTTCATCACCTGGAAGATCGAGGTAAAGATCCGTGAACCACCCGGGGTACCGATTACCAGCTCGACCTTGCCATCGCGGGTCATCAGGCTGGGGCTCATCGACGACAGCATGCGCTTGCCCGGTTCGATCGCGTTGGCATCACCGCCGACCACGCCAAAGGCGTTCGCCGCCCCCGGCTTGGCGCTGAAGTCATCCATCTCGTCGTTGAGCAGGAAACCGGCACCCTTCACCACGACGCCACTGCCGTAGTCGAGGTTGAGGGTGTAGGTATTGCTGACCGCGTTGCCCTGCTTGTCGACGATCGAGAAATGCGTGGTCTGGTGCGGTTCAAGGCCCGGCTTGACCTTGTCGGTGTCGGAAATGGCCTTCGGGTTGACCTGGGCTGCGCGCTTGGCCAGGTAATCCTTGGCCACCAGCTGGTCCACCGGCACCTTGGTGAAGGCCGGGTCGCCCAGGTAATCGGCGCGGTCGGCGAACACCCGCTTTTCGATCTCGGCCAACAGGTGGATGTACTGCGCCGAGTTATGCGCCACCCCTTTGAAGTCGGCCGCGCGGTCTTCCTTGATGCCCAGCAACTGGGCCAGCGCCACACCGCCCGAGCTCGGCGGTGGCGCGGTATACACCACATTGCCACGCCAGCTCACGGCCATCGGTTCACGCCATACCGCCTTGTAATCCTTCAGGTCTTCTTTGGTAATCAGGCCTTTGTCAGCCTGCATCTGCGCCACCAGCAAATCGGCGGTCTTGCCTTGATAGAACTCGCTCACGCCCTTGTCGGCTATACGCTCCAGGGTCTGGGCCATTTCCGGCTGCTTGAACAGCTCGCCGACCTTCATGTTGCCAAAGTAATCGTTGAAGTTGGTCGCCGTCTTGAACATGCCTTGGGCATCGTTGCGGTACTGGTACTGCTTTTCCGCCACCTTGAAGCCGTTTTTCGCATAGCCGATGGCCGGGGTCAGCAACTCGCTCCAGGGCAGCTTGCCGAACTTCTGGTGCGCCTCCCACAGGCCCATTACCGTACCGGGTACGCCTGCGGCGCGTGCCCCGACCAGGCTGAGGTTCTCGATGACCTCGCCCTTGTCGTCCAGGTACATGTTGCGCGTGGCGGCCTTGGGCGCGACTTCGCGGTAGTCGAGGAAGTAAGGCTTGCCATCGACGAACAGGGTCATGAAGCCGCCACCGCCGATATTACCGGCCTCTGGGTACGTCACCGCCAGGGTGAAGGCGGTCGCAACTGCCGCGTCCACCGCGTTGCCGCCCTTTTTCAGAATATCGGCGGCCACCTGTGCACCATATTGATCGGGGGCGGCCACCGCGCCGCCCTCCAGGGTGGCGGCGTAAACCGAGGAACAGCTCAGGATCGCGGCTGCGAGAGCCAGGTACTGGAACGGGACAATACGCATGACACTTCCTTGGTGTTGTTTTTGTTGAGCAGTCAGTAAGGCCGAAGCGCTTCGACTGTGCAATCAACCGGCGGAAGTTTCGCCGCCTGTGGACAGGATTTGTCGCGATCAGGCAACTCAGCAGGCGTACATCGCCAGCTTGCGCTGGATGAAATCCAGGAAGCACTGGATGCGCAGCGCCAACTGGGTGTTGCGGTAATACACCGCGTGGATCGGCTGACGGTAGCCATTGTTGGCCTCGCTCAGCAGCACCTGCAGGCGCCCTGTGCGGATATCTTCGTGGGTCATGAAGTGCGACAGGCTGACGATGCCCTCCCCGGCCAACGCCAGCTGGCGAAGGGTTTCGCCGCTGGAAGCGACCAGCGTCGGGCGGATGCTCCAGCGATCGCCCTGAGCGTGGCGTAGCGGCCAGTGATTGAGCGACTCAGGTTGGCTGAAGCCGAGCAGACAGTGGTTGGCCAGGTCCTCGACCTGCCGTGGCGTGCCGTGCTGCTCCAGGTAGGCCGGACTGGCCAGCACCTGCACCGGACTGCAACCCAGGCTGCGCGCGTGCAGGCTGGAGTCGGCCAGCTCTCCGATGCGGATCGCCACATCAGTGCTCTGCTCCAGCAGGTCGATGATCAGGTCGTCGGTGTTGAGCTCCAGTTCGATGCCTGGGTACTGGCGGCGGAACTCGCCAATCCAGGGCAGGATGGCATGCAGCATGAACGGCGCAGCGGCATTGATGCGCAATCGCCCGGTCGGGGTCTGGCGGTTCATCGACAGACGCTCTTCCATCTCGTCCATCTGCTGCAGGATCAGCCGCGCGCGCTCAAGAAAGTAGCGCCCCTCTTCGGTAAGGTCCATGCGCCGGGTGGTGCGGTTGACCAGCGTGGTGCCCAGCTTGCCCTCCAGACGCGACAAGGTGCGGCTGACGGCAGACGGGGTCTGGCCCATCT
This sequence comes from Pseudomonas alloputida, assembly GCF_021283545.2. Classification (NCBI taxonomy): domain Bacteria; kingdom Pseudomonadati; phylum Pseudomonadota; class Gammaproteobacteria; order Pseudomonadales; family Pseudomonadaceae; genus Pseudomonas; species Pseudomonas alloputida. Next base: position 5,466,861 of record NZ_CP128540.1, read on the forward strand.
GCTCGGCAGCAGCGGAAATCGAGCCGCAGTCGATGACGGCGACGAATACCTGGAGTTCTTCGGATCGGGTTTTCACATCAGGGCCTGTGGTTGGTCTGTGCAAGGATTAGATAACCGCTTGTCGAGGCCAAGTCCAGCGGCGCCTGTATGGGCCTCTTCGCGGGCTTGCCCGCTCCCACAAGTACTGCAAAGTCCTTGAAACCTGCGTAATACCTGTGGGAGCGGGCAAGCCCGCGAAGAGGCCGGTACAGACATAAAATTACTGTGCCTTGCCAAACACCTTGTCCAGATGGGCCTCATAAGCTGCCAACGCCGCCGGCACATCCGGGCGCTTCATCACATCCACAGCCAGGAAGGTCGGCAGGCCGGTCATGCCCAGGAACTGGTTGGCCTTGTGGAACGGGAAATACACGGCATCCACCCCTTTGCCTTCAAAGAAATCGCTGGGGTCATCGAACGCCTGCTGCGGCGCGTTCCAAGTCAGCGACAACATGTATTGCTTGCCGTGCACCAGACCACCGCTGCCGTATTTCTGCGAGTGGTCAGAACGGGTACGACCGTCATTGGCATACAGGCTGCCGTGACCGGCAGTGAACACCTCGTCGATGTACTTCTTCACGGTCCACGGCGCGCCCATCCACCAGCCGGGCATCTGATAGACCACCACATCGGCCCAGAGGAATTTCTCCACCTCTTCCTGGGCATCGTAGCCGCCGTCGATGAACGTCTGGCGCACATCGAAACCGGCGCGGTCCAGGTGAGCGATGGCCGCTTCGTGCAAGGTCGCGTTGAGGCGGCCTTCGGAGTGAGCGAACTGTTTACCACCATTGAGCAGAAGGATCTTTTTCATGCTGGCCTCCACGGCCGAATCAAAAATTGATGCCGGCAGGTTAGAGGCTCGCGGGGGCGGGATACAGCGGTGACGGGGCAAAATACAATTGACCAGAAGTCACGAATGAGCAATACATTATTGCCGTAGAATCGACTCACCACCCATCACCGAGTAGCGCCCCATGAGTGAGCCGTTCGCCTTTATCCTCAAAGCCAAGACCCGCCCGGAAATGGCTGATGCGTTCGAAAACCTGTTCCGTCCCTACGTCGAGCCAAGCCGCCAGGAACCCGGCTGCATCGAGTACCACATGTTGCGCGACCAGCAGGACCCAAGCCTGTTTGTGTTCTTCGAAGTGTGGGCCGACAAGGCCGCGCTGGACGTGCACTCGGCCCTTCCGCACATGGCCGCCTTCTTCGAAAAGCGCATGGACTACCTGGAGCGCGATTTCGATATCCAGCGGGTCGACATGCTCAGCGCTTCGTCCGCTAACCGTTGATCAGCAGGTGGCCGCCGAGGGCGGCCAGGCCGATGAAAAAGCAACGCTTGAACAGCAGCGCGCTGATCCGCTGACGCAGCCACTGGCCCGCCAGCATGCCGAGCAAGGCCGGCGCCAGCATCAGCAGCGACGCCCCCAGCGCCTGGCCACCCAAGGCATCCTGCCCGGCCAGGCCTAGGGCCAAGGCCAGGGTCGATACCGTAAACGACAGGCCCAGGGCCTGGATCATCTGCTCGCGGCTCAAGCCCAGGCTCTGCAGGTAAGGCACCGCTGGCATCACGAACACCCCGGTCGACGCAGTGACCACACCCGTGACCAGCCCGCAAAGCGGTCCCAGCCAGCGCTCGTGTCCCGGGGCTAGCTGCAAGCCCGGGCCGACCAACCCATACAACGCATAGACCAGCAAGGCGCCCCCCAGCGCATGCGCAGCCCAGGGGCCACTGTTGATTCCCAGCCAGGCGCTGCCCAGCAAGGTGCCGACAAAAATCAATGCCAGCATCGGCCCCAGGCGGACCAACAACCCTCGCAGGTGCCCGCCGCTGGCCAGCTGCCACAGGTTGGTGAGTGTCGAGGGCACGATCAACAACGCGGCAGCCTGCGCCGGTGGCATAGCCAGGCCCAACAGGCCCATGGCAATGGTCGGCAGGCCCAGGCCGATGACCCCCTTCACTGCTCCAGCCAGCAGAAAGGTCAGTACAACCAGCAACGAGAGTGCCGGGCCAATGTTCTGATAGAAAGCGAGCAAGGTCGTCATGGGCCGATGATGCCGTGCACCGGGCGACGTGAGAATCTGCCATATACTCAGCCAGCCTCTTGCCAGGACAGAGCCACATGCATTTCGACCTGATCGACCTCAAGCTGTTCCAGCACACCCTGGAGTGCGGCAACATCACCGCTGGCGCCGGCCGCAGCCATCTGTCACTGCCGGCAGCCAGTGCGCGCATTCGCGCCATGGAAGCATCACTGGGCATTCCCTTGCTGGAACGTAACCGCCGTGGCGTACAACCAACGCCGGCTGGCCAGGCACTCTTGCAGCATGCACGGCTGATAACGCAGCAGGTCGAACGCCTGCAGTTCGACCTGGGCCAATACGCGCAAGGGCAGCAAGGCCAGGTGCGCCTGCTGTGCAACACCGCTGCGCTGACCGAATACTTGCCCGAACTGCTGGCCAGCTATCTGGCTGAAAACCCTGGAGTCAGCGTGGATGTGCAAGAGCTGCCGAGTTTGCGCATCGTGCAGGCAATTACCCAAGGCATGGCCGACCTGGGCATCGTGTCCACAGCCGCCCCCAGCGAGCACCTGCAGACCCGGCCGTTTCGAGATGACCCGCTGGTGCTGGTGACGCCACAGGCCCACCCCCTGGCCAGTGCGCTGGCGCCAAGCTTCGTCGACAGCCTGGCCCATGGCTATGTCGGCCTGGGGGCCGGCAGTGCACTGGGGTTGTACCTGGAAGAGCAAGCGCTGCACGAGGGGCAGCGCATGCAGGTTCGGGTGCGTGCGGAGGGGTTTGATGGGGTGATCCGCATGGTCGCGGGCGGGGCCGGAATCGGGGTGGTGCCACTGGCAGCAGTACAGCGCTGGCAAGGCATGCTGCCGTTGCACTGGGTGGCACTGCAGGAGCCATGGGCCAACCGCCGGTTGCTGGTGTGCGCACGGGATTTTGCGGCATTGCCGGGCTATGCCGCAGAACTGGTAGCCACCTTTACCGGCTGACGCGCAAGGGCGCACACCACTGTCGAGGCAAACCGCCTGCCATAGCGCGGGCAGACACCTGGACGTCGAGCCCAGGCAACTGCGGCGCGGCCGTTGGGCCTATGGTGACCCGTCATTCAGCCAGTCACCAGGAGTTGTGCCATGTCCGATTTCATCACCGTCCTGCGCGAAACCTGCCCGACGCCGGTCGTGGACGCCACCAAGTGGAAGCGCATCGGCGGCGATCCGCACACCGTCAACCTCAATGCCTATCTGTCGGCTGACGGCAGCAAGATCATGGGCACCTGGATCTGCACCCCGGGCAAGTTCGAGGTCAACTACGATAAATGGGAGTTCTGCCACTTCCTCGATGGCTACTGCATCATCACCCCGGAAGGCGAAGAGCCGAAGCACCTGAAAGCAGGTGATGTGTTCGTGATCGAGCCAGGCATGAAAGGTACGTGGGAAGTGGTCGAGACTGTACGTAAGTATTTCGTCTTCGCCTGACTTGCAGGCGCGGGTTTACCTGCTAATGCGGCGGTGAGGCTTCTGTAGCATTCGCGGGTGAACCCGCTCCTACCACGGCCGCGCACTACCTGTAAGCGTGGACAAAAAAATCGCGGAGCAGACGCCCTTCCCTCTGGTGCGCAGTTACAGAGGGAAGGCCACCTGGCCCGCGATGAAGTCCACCTCTTGCATCAATCCTTCTTGCGATAACCCTCGACGATGGCCGAGAAGTCCTTGCCACCCTCGCCTCGCAGGCTCATGGCCTGGTACAGCTGCTGGGCCACGGCACCGAGAATCACCGGTTGGTGTGCCTGGCGTGCCGCTTCGGTGGCCAACCCCAGGTCCTTGAGCATGAGTTCGGCGCCAAAGCCACCGGTGTAGCCACGCGATGCAGGTGCGGTTTCGATGATGCCCGGCCACGGGTTGTAGGTGTCCGAGCTCCAGCAACGCCCGGTCGAACTGTTGATGATGCCGGCCAGCACCTTGGTATCGATACCCAGCGCGTTACCCAGGGCCATGGCCTCGGACACGCCGATCATCGAAATGCCGAGCAGCAGGTTGTTGCAGATCTTGGCGATCTGGCCGGTACCGACTTCCCCGCAGTGCACGATGTTGCGGCCCATCTGCTCCAGTACCGGCTTGAGGCTGGCGAACAACTCGGTACTGGCGCCGACCATGAACGTCAGGGTGCCGGCCGCCGCGCCGCCAGTACCACCGGAAACCGGCGCATCCCCCATGTCCACGCCCTTTGCCGCTGCGGCCTTGGACACGTCACGTGCGGTCTGCGGGTCGATGGTGCTGCAGTCAACGGTCGGCGTGCCAGGACGAATACCGGCCAGTACGCCGTCCTCGTTCAAGTACACGCTACGCACATGGGCTGCGGCCGGCAGCATGGTGATCACCAGCTCGCTGTTGGCCGCCGCGTCCTTGGGCGAGGGGCTGATCTGCCCGCCCAGTTCTGCCAGCTCGGCCAGCACGGCCTTGTTCAGGTCGAACAGGTTCAGCTGATGCCCGGCCTTGATCAGGTTGCGGGCCATGGGCGCGCCCATGTTGCCCAGGCCGATGAATGCGATACGCATGACGTACTCCTTAGCGCAGGCTAATGGTGGTGTTCACACCGTCGTTGACGCTGTCGTCATCGAACCAGCGAGCAGTGACGGTCTTGGTCTGAGTGTAGAACTGCACCACTTGCTTGCCGTACGGCCCCAGGTCACCGAGTTTGGAACCCCGCGAGCCGGTGAAGCTGAAGAACGGTACGGGTACCGGGATCGGGATGTTGATGCCGACCTGGCCAATATCAATTTCGCTCTGGAACTTGCGTGCTGCCGCGCCGCTCTGGGTGAACAGGCCGGTGCCGTTGCCGAACGGGTTGGCGTTGACCAGGGCGATGGCCTCGTCGAGCGTATCGACTTCCAGGGTCACCAGCACCGGGCCGAAGATTTCCTGGGTATACACCTGCATGTCGGTCTTCACGCCCGAGAACAGGGTTGGGCCGACGAAGTTGCCTTGCTCGTAGCCCGGCACCTTGACGTCACGGCCGTCGAGCTCGAGCTTGGCGCCTTCCTTGATACCGCTTTCGATCAGGCCCAGCACACGCTCCTTGGCACGCTTGGAAACCACCGGGCCAACGTCGGTGCCCGGCTCACAGCCAGCATTGACCTTGAGCTTGCTGGCGGCCTCCTTGATATCCGGCAACCATTCGCGGGCCTTGCCCACCAACACGGCCACGGAGGTCGCCATGCAGCGCTGGCCCGCCGCGCCAAAGGCAGCCCCCACCAGCGCATTGATGGTTTGCGTGCGGTTGGCATCAGGCAGCACCACCGCGTGGTTCTTGGCCCCCATCATTGACTGCACACGCTTGCCATGCTGGCTGCCGAGGTTGTAAACGTGCGTACCGACTTCAGTAGAGCCCACGAAGGAAATCGCCTTGATGTCCTGGTGGGTGCAAATGGCATCCACCACCTGCTTGCCGCCGTGCACCACGTTCAGCACGCCGGCCGGTACGCCGGCTTCCAGCGCCAGCTCGACCAGAAGCATGGTCGACAGCGGATCCTGCTCGGATGGTTTGAGCACGAAGGTGTTGCCGCAGACGATGGCCATGGGGAACATCCACAGCGGGATCATTGCCGGGAAGTTGAACGGGGTGATGCCAGCGCATACGCCGATCGGCTGGCGCAAGGTGTAGGTATCGACACCGCCAGCGACGTTCTCGGCGAATTCGCCCATTTGCAGGGTGCCAATGGATGCAGCGTGCTCGACCACTTCCAGGCCGCGGAAGATATCGCCTTCAGCGTCGGCCAGGGTCTTGCCCTGCTCGGCGCTGAGCACCTGGGCAATGCGTTTGGTGTGTTCGCGGATCAGCGCCTGCAGCTTGAGCATGATGCGCATGCGGGCGCCGATCGGGGTGTTACGCCAGGTCTGGAATGCGCGTTGAGCGGCGGCCACGGCTGCGTCGACTTCCTCGACGGTGGCGAACGGTACGCGCGCCAGCACCTCTTGGGTGGCCGGGTTGACGATGTCACGCCATTCGGTGGTTTTGGACTCGACCCACTGGCCGTCGATCAGCAGCTTGACCTGCTCGACCTTGGTGCTGTTTGGGGATTGCGGTGCGTTCATCTGCGTTCTCCTTGGAATTGTTGTCGGGACGAGATCGCCAGCGCCGGGCAAACGCGAGGTGGCGTCCTGAGGCTTGTTTCGAGTATAGATGTGCAAACATCCAACAAGAACGCACAAAAAAACCGGATCATCATGCAAAAAGACCTTACATCCCTGAGCGCGCTCAACTGGGACGATTTGAAGTTCTTCCTCGAAGTGGCTCGCACCCGCAAGGCCAGCAGTGCCGCCAAACGGCTGAGCGTGGACTACACCACCGTGTCGCGACGCATCAGCTCGCTGGAGGGCGCGCTGGGTACCTTGCTGTTCGAAAAGTCGCGCACCAATGGCTTTGTGCTGACCGCCGAGGGCCAGCGCCTGCTGGGCTATGCCGAATCGATCGAGAGCACGCTGCACATGGCTTGCGAGCAGGTGTCCGGGTCGGGGGTGGCGTTGTCGGGCCATGTGCGCATGGGCTGCACGGAGGGCTTTGGCAGCTTTTTCATCACGCCGCAGCTAAGCCACTTCGTCGACGCCTACCCGGCAATTTCGGTGGACATCCTGCCGCTGCCGCATTTCATCAGCCTGTCCAAGCGTGAGGCGGACATCGTCATCGCGCTGGAGCGGCCCGAGCATGGGCCTTATGTGTGCTGCAAGCTGTGCGACTACCGCCTGCGGCTGTATGCCACCCAGGGCTACCTGGACAGCCACGCGCCGATCCGCCAGGTGACGGATCTGGCCAAACACCCCTTCATCAGTTACGTGGATGACCTGGCGTTCAGCTCCGAGCTGCTGTACCTGGCCAACCTGATCCCCAACGCTAGCGCACATTTGCGCAGTACCAGCGTGATCGCGCAGTACACGGCAGCGCTGCAGGGGCGTGGGCTGGCGATACTGCCGTGCTTTCTCGCCGCGCAGGACCCGCGATTGGTCACGGTGTTGCCGGAGGAGATCGAGGTGACGCGGCAGTTCTGGATGTATTGCCGGGAGGATTTGCGCAAGTTGAAGCGCATTACCCTGCTGTGGGATTACATCCGCGGGGTGACCGAGGCGAATGCGCCGTTGTTGATGGGGCAAACCCGCGAGATGCGCTTTGCCCAGGACTGATGGGCCTGCGCATTTCCGAGCCCCCCTGTAGAAGCGGGCTTGCCCGCGAACACCGGCGAAGCCGGTGCCAGACACCGCGTTGCCCGCGCCTACAGGGGGCTATGTGACAGCCCGAGCGGCGACGATCAGTAGGACGCTACCACGATGGACACCCGACGGTTCTCGGTACGCCCGGCGCTGGTGCGGTTGTCCGCCACCGGCTGGCTGCTGCCCAGGCCACGGCTCTGAATGTTCTGTGCCTGCATGCCAATCCCCACCAGCGCCTTGGTCACGCTTTGCGCGCGGCGCTCGGACAGCTGCTGGTTATACGCCGCCTTGCCCGACGAGTCGGCATGCCCGTCCACCCGCACGCCCTGGATACCCACGCCGAGCAGCGCCTTGCCGATGCGCTCGACAATCGCCTGGCTCTGGCCGTTGAGGCTGTCCAGATCGCTGCCGAACAGCACTTTGCCAGACAAGTCGTAGGCCCAACCTTCATCGGTCGGGGTGAAACCTTCGCGCTTGAGCACGGCAATCTGTTCTGGGGTAAGGCCCTTTTGGGGGGCGCTCTGGCACCCCGTCAGCGCCAGCATGGCGAACAACAAGGCCCAAAGCGGAAAACGTAAAGCGTGCATCACGGGTTCAACTCCTGTTCCTGATTTCATTGGCGGACCGTTCCGTCTGCGCCACTTGCCAATGGCCACGGCGTTCGCGCTTGGCCTGGTACATTGCCGCATCGGCGGCATTCAGAAGACTGGCGGGGTCAGCGCCGTCATCCGGGTAATAGGCAATACCGACACTCAGCGAGGTGGAAACACTGCGGCCACTGTCCAGTTGCACCGGCAGCTCCATGCTGGCAACGATCTTCTCGGCAATGTGTTCGGCATCCTTGCGCGTATGCAAAGGCGTCAACAACACGGCAAACTCGTCGCCCCCCAGGCGCGCCACCAGGTCTTGCTCGCGCAGCTGGGCGCGCACACGTTCGGCCACGCTGATCAATACCTCGTCACCCACGGCGTGGCCGAGGGTGTCGTTGATCTGCTTGAAGTGGTCGCTGTCGAGGAACAGCACTGCCAGGTGGTCCTGCTGGCGCGCCGCATTTCGCACGCTGCGGCTCAGGCGCCCTTCAAAGAAGGCGCGGTTGGGCAAGCCGGTCAGGCTGTCGTGGCTGGCCTGATGGGCCAGGGTCTGGTTTTCGCTCTGCAGGTGGCTATGCCACACCTCCAGTTCATCCAGCAGGGCATTGAAGTCGTTACCCAGCTCGTTCAGCTCGGCAATCGGCGCTTCTGGTACGCGCCGGTCGAAGCTGCGCTCGCGGCGGGCGGCATGGGCGACACTGGCCAGGCCACGCAGCGGGCGGGTGATATCGCTGAGCAGGCGCCGCGACAGATACTGGGCAGCCAGGGCGCTGAGGACCGTGCAGAACAGGATACCGGCCAAGCCACTGAGCAGGAACAGCAACAGGCTCCTGCCCTGGCCTGCCAGTTCGATATGCCCGACCTGCTGTTGCTGGTGCACGATCGGCAGAATGACCGGCTCATCCAGCAAGGCGCTGGCAACCTGCACCTCCAGCTGCGCGAGCATGCCGGTATTGTCGCGTTGCCAGTGCGCCAGTTGCTCGCCCTCGTTGTTGAAGACCTTGGCCTCGGCCACTTCTTCGGTACTGGCAATCAACGCCAGCGATTCGTTGGCGGCGGCGCTGTCATCGAACACCACAGCCGCTTCTACGGTGTAGTTGATCGAGCGGGCGATCAACTGCAGGTTATGGTTGGCATAGACACGCAGGGCGAGCACGCCCAGCAGGGTGAGGGAGATACCCGCCAGGCCAACGGCAAGCAAGGCGACGCTGAGGTGGCCACGGCCCAGCACCGAGCGCAGGGTCGGGCGCACGGTACGCTTGCGGGTCGGCTTCATGGCTGCTCCGCCCGGCGCCGCGACAATTGCAGCACGCTGGGGTGAATGCGCACGCCAGAGCGTGCCACCGAGTCGAGATTGACTTCAAAGGTCACCTGCTGGTCGCGGACCCGCAGGCAGAACAGGCTGCCGACCGTGCATGGGTCATCCGCCTCGCTGATGCTCAGCACCGGGTGGCCGCCAATACGCTGGAACAGCCGATCGCGCTGGCCCTGGTCAAGCTTGCCAATGTAGAGGGCATCGCAGGCCTGGGCGACCTGGGTGTCTTCTGCCAGCAGGCGCCGCACCTGCAGCGGCCGGCCGGACTCCTGGACATGGCCCTTGATGAGATCGTCGGCGTACTCGGTCGGGCCGACCAGGCACAGGCGTAAAGGAGAAGGTTCGACGGGCCAGCGGGCGTAACTGAAAATACCCAGTACTACCTGGGTGACTGCCTTGGCGCGCTGCTGTGCCTGGGCGGCGGTTGTGCCGGGGTCTGCCCGGGCAGCGCCTGCAGAAAGGAACAGGACGGCCAGCAATAGCGAAAGCGCACAGCTTGTCACTCGCCTTGCGGCCACATTCATGTGGGAAATCCCTTTAAGCCCCTTCCGATATCGGCGCAACGATAGCACATGGCCGCTTTATTGTATGAGCCTGCAGCCACGTGTAATGGGTGTCATGGCCCTAGACCTGCTCGAGCATCAACCCGGAAATACGCCGTACTTTGCGCGCCACCGCTTCTTCGAAAATGCCTTGGCGTGGCTCGACCAGGCTGAAGCAGTGCTTGGCCCGGGTGATGCCGGTGTACACCAGTTCCTTGGTCAGCACCGGGTTGAGCGCCTCCGGCAGCACCAGGGCAGTGTGGCTGAACTCCGAGCCCTGGGACTTGTGCACGGTCATGGCGAATACCGTCTCCACTTCGTTGAGCCGGCTCGGCAGAACGAATCGCACACCACCACTGCCGTCGTTGCGCGGGAAGGCCACGCGCAGCAGCGGCTGGCCATGCTCATCCGGCAGGCGCAGGGCAATACCGATGTCACCGTTCATCAGGCCAAGGCCGTAGTCGTTGCGGGTCACCAGCACCGGGCGCCCTTCGTACCAGGGCTGCTGGCTGTCGATCAGACCGGCATTGTGCAGCACTCGCGCCACCCGCTCGTTGAGGCCTTCGACACCCCAGGCGCCCCGGCGCACCGCGCACAGCAACTGGAAATCCTCAAAACTGCGCAACACCTTGCCCGCCCATTGCTCCCAGGCGGGGTCGTCAAAGGCGGTATCAAGTGCCGGCCGGTAACGGCCAAGGGTGCGCAGGTAGCTGCGGTAGCCTTGCGGTCCATCGGTACCGCGGTTCAGGCCGTCGAGTAACAGGCGGTCGAACGCACGATCCTGTTCGTGCTTGAGCGAAAGGCTGTGCACGTCGGCAGGCGGCGCGGCCAGCAGGTTGCGCGCCGCGTGAGCGTCCTGACGATTGACCAGTCTGGCCAGCTGGCCAATACCGCTGCCTTCACCGAAACGCCGTGAAAAACGCAGCATCACCACCTGCTGGGCCAGCGGGTGACGCTGCTCATCGCCGGCCTTAAGGCCACTGCCGGCCAGCGACTCGCCACTGACCTGCTGAAGCCACGCTGCAGTCGCCGGCGAGTAAAAGCCCTCCTCAGCATCCCGGCACAGGTCACCCAGCACCGCGCCGGCCTCGACCGAGGCCAACTGGTCCTTGTCGCCCAGCAGCACCAGACGCGCCCGCGGCGGCAAGGCATCGAGCAGGTTGGCCATCATTTCCAGGTCGATCATCGACGCTTCGTCGACCACCAGCACATCCAACGGCAACGGGTTGCCAGCATGATGGCGAAAGTGCCGCGAGCCCGGGCGGCTGCCGAGCAGGCGATGCACGGTGCTGACTTCAGTGGGGATTTGCCCACGTACTTCGGCGCTGACTTGCAGGCGCTCGACTTGCTGACCAATGGATTCGGTCAGGCGCGCAGCGGCTTTGCCGGTCGGTGCAGCCAGGCGGATGCGCAGTGGCCTGCCCTGCTCCACTGCCGGCGCCTGCAGCAACGCCAGCAGGCGCACCACGGTGGTCGTCTTGCCAGTACCGGGGCCGCCAGTGATGATGCTGAAACCGGCACGGGTGGCCAAGGCACAGGCGAGCTTCTGCCAGTCCACCTGGCCAGCTGGCGCGCCGCCCTCGAACAGTTGCGCCAGACGCTCTGGCAGGTCCGCAGGCGGTGCTTCGGCCTGACTCAGGCGCTGGCGCAGGGCCTGGTCGATGCGCCGCTCGTAACTCCAGTAACGGCGCAGGTAAAGGCGCTCGCCACTGCGTACAAGCGGCCGCGCTTGCTGGCCAGGCGTATCACCTGCGGCCACCAGCGGGCTGGCGCTGATGCGCTGAAGCCAGGCATTTAAGTCAAGGTTGGCCAGCAGTTGCGATGGCAGTAGCAAAGGGCCGATAAGGGCGTCACCTTCCGGCGGCAACGACAGGGCGAAATCAGGCTCGGCCAAGGTTTGTTGCAGGTCGAGGCAGACATGTCCGTGCCCCAGTTGGTGGCTGGCCAGCGCTGCCGCCAGCAATAGCAAGGGATCACTGCCGGGGGCGCGCTCTTCCAGGAACGACACGAATGCGCGGTCCAGGGCACGTAGCCAGCCCCGCTCAACCCAACGGTCGAGTAATTGCAGCAGGTCAGCGCTGTTGTGCTGCGGTGCCAGCGCCAGCAGGTGCTCTGCGTGCAACGGGGTGGGCAACAGGTCGACAAGGCTTCGGCTCATGGCGCAACTCCGGCAAACAGGTCCTGCTGTACCGGCGCGTGCTCGCCACGGAACAGCGCATCGAGGCTTTCGATCAGCTCACGCGGTGGCTTGGCGTGGTACACGCCGTGGCCGCTGCTGCTGGCACCGCGCAGGAAGATGAACAGGGCGCCGCCAACATGGCGGTCATAATCGTAGTCCGCCAGCCGCGCGCGCAACTGGCGGTGCAGGGCCAGCAGGTACAGCACATACTGCAGGTCGTAGCGGTGCTCAAGAATCGCCTTTTCCATGGCCATGGCATCGTAGGCCTGGATGTCCGCACCCAGCCAGTTGGACTTGTAGTCGGTCACGTAGTAACGCCCGTCCAGCTCGAACGCCAGGTCGATGAACCCTTTGAACATGCCGTTTAGCACGGTCGGCTGCGCAGCTGGGCGCGCCAGACCGGGGTGGGTGTGGCGTGCCACCAGGCGATCGAGTTGTTCTGCGTCGACCCGGTGGCTGGCGAACCAGAACTCCATTTCAATCTGGTAATGACGCAGCTGGCCCAGCGTTACGCTCTGGTCGCTGCCCGGCAGCGGCAACGCCTCGCTCAGCAAACGCTGCATCCAGTGGCTCAGGGTGGGGATCCAGCCGGCCCAGTCGCGGCGATTGCAGCGCTGGCCAACGGTACGCTCTATCAGTTGAGGGTTAGCGCTGACCTCGCTGAAGCCCTCACGGCCTGCCCACTCCAGCAAACCATGGAGGAAGGTGCCGGGGTTAGGCCCCCGCGGGAAGCGATGGATATCGCCGCTGTCGGCCGGGACCTCGCGCAACACCTGGGCATCGGGCACCTCGTCGTCCAGCAGTTGCTGTGCCTGCGAGCTGTCGGCGCCGAGGGTCTGATCGCCGACACGAAGGGCACTGTAGGAAGCGATCCACCAGTGCTCGGCAGCCGCATGGCGTGGTCTGCGTGCTGGCAGCAGCTCACGTTCGGCGTGTGGCATGCGATACATCTGCTCATCCGCCTGCGGCAGGCCTGGGCAAGTGATGTGCGGGCAACTTGCCGCCAAAGCCTGCAACCAGTCCGTCAGCTGCGCCGAGCCAGCCAAGGCAAGGCCGCCCCCCAGCAGGTAGCCAAACGCCGAGCGGTGCAGCTGCGAGCTCTTCAGATTACCGCGCTTGAGGTCGGCGACACCCAGCCAGCAAGCATGCTGGGCGCGGGTCAGGGCCACGTAGAGCAGGCGCAGGTCTTCGGCCAGGCGCTCGTCGTCAGCGCGCTCGATCTGCTCCTGGTCGGGTGTGAGGGTGAGGTGAGCGTTACCTTCGCTGTCATGCCAGGCCAGCGGCAGACGGCTACCATCCACCGGTTTGCTGGTGCAGATGAATGGCAGGTAGACCAAGGGATATTCCAGGCCCTTGGACTTGTGGATGGTCACCACCTTGACCAACTGTTCGTCGCTCTCCAGGCGCAGGATCTGCTCTTCACCGGCCTGACCGGAACTGGCCAGATGCTCGGCCAGGTGGCGGATAAGCGCCTGTTCGCCGTCCAGTTCGCCGGCGGCCTGCTGCAGCAGCTCGGCCAGGTGCAGCAGGTTGGTCAGCACCCGCTCGCCATCACTGCGGCGGATCAGTGTGCGCGGTAGCTGGAAGTCATGCAGCAGGTGGCGCAACATCGGCAACACCCCCTGGCGCTGCCAGGTGTCGCGGTACAGGCGAAAACGCATCACCCAGCTCTCCCAGACCCGCTCGTCCTGGTTAAGCCGGTCCAGCGCAGCCAGCGACAGGCCCAGTGTAAGGCTTGCCAGAGCAGCCTTGAGCAGGCGCTCCGAGTCAGGCTCGGCGCAGGCCTTGAGCCAGGCCAGCAGGTCGTGGGCTTCCTGGGCGGCAAACACCGAGTCCTTGTCGGACAGGTAGACGCTGCGCACCTCGCGTGCGGCCAGTTCGGCGCGGACCATCTGCGCCTCATGGCCATCGCGCACCAGGATGGCAATGTCCGAGGGCAAGCAGGCGCGCAATTCGCCTTCGGCATTCCGGAACCCCGACGTGCCCTGCTGGCCGCCATTGAGCAAGGCCACAATATGGCTGGCGCAACTGGCGGCCATTTGCTGGCGGTAAACGCTGCTGGAGACTGGCTCTTCACTTTCCAGCTGCCAGCATTGCAGGGCTGCACTGACTTCACCGTCAATCAGCAGCTGTTCGCCACGCCCCTTGGCGCGCACCTCGATGAATGGCAGCGGGTTGTCATCGGCCTCGCGGAACAGGAATGCACCCCGCCCCGCTTCACGCGCCTCGGCCTGCAGGAACACCTGATTGACCGCCGCCACCATGGCTTTGCTGGAGCGGTAGTTGGTGTCCAGGCTGTGCAGGCGGCCGCTGGTAGCGCGTCGCGCGGCTAGGTAGGTGTAGATGTCGGCACCACGAAAGGCGTAGATCGCCTGCTTGGGGTCGCCGATCATGAACAGACCGGTTTCTGCGCGATTTTCGCTGATCTGGTAGATGCGCTCGAAAATGCCGTACTGAACCGGGTCGGTGTCCTGGAATTCGTCGATCAGCGCTACCGGGAACTGCTCACGGATCAGGCTGGCCAGGCGCTCGCCGGCCTCGCTGGCGAGCGCGTGCTGCAAGCGCACGAGCATGTCGTCGAAGCCCATTTCTGCACGCCGGCGCTTCTCCACTTCGAAACGCGCCGATACCCAACTGGCGGCGTGCTCGAGCAGCGGGGCATCCGGGCTGTCCAGGGCCTGCAGTTGCTGCTGCAAGTGCTGCATGGCGTTGAGGGCTGGGTGCTCGGGAGGTTCTCCCTTCCAGGCCTCGGCCATGCCCGCCGGGGTCAGCCGGGTAAAGCCGGTGCCCAAGTCGAGCTCTACCAGTTGCTCATCGCTGGCCCAAGCGCAGAGCTTGTCGAACCAGGGCTCGAAGTAACGGGCTTGCATCTTGCGGCCGTCGACCTGTTTGGCGGCCAGCGCATCGCGGCAGATTTGCCGCAGTTCCTCGGCCCACTGTGCCCATGGCGCCTTGATGCGGGCCAACTGTGCGCCACGTTGCTGCAGCGATGCCTGGATCAATGCGGCGGGCTCTGGCCCATTCTGCTGGGCGCGCACACGGCCGAACAGTGGGCGAATGCGCGGCAGCAAGGCATCTGGGCTCCCCCAGTTGCCGCGCACCCAGGCCAGTGCGTCACCTTGCATCCCATAGCAGAAGCGCCGCCAGTAATCGCGCATGACCTGGCCCAACAACTCGCTGTGGTCGGTTTCCAGGGTCTGGGTGAACAGGCTGCCGCTGTCGAAGGCATGCTCGCGCAGCATGCGCTGGCACCAGCCATGGATGGTCGATACCGCAGCCTCGTCCATCCACTGCACGGCGATTTCCAACCGGCCGGCGCAACGCGGCCAGTTTTCTTGTGGGTAATCGTCACGCAGTTGGTGCAACAGTGGATCGGCGCCTTCCAGTTCGCCACGGAAGAACCTTGCGGCTTCAGCCAGGCGGGCGCGGATACGCTCGCGCAGCTCTTTGGTGGCGGCGTCGGTGAAGGTCACCACGAGGATCTGCGGTGGCAGCAGCTCGCGTTCGAAGCCCTGTTCGCCACCGTGACCGAGGATCAGGCGCAGGTACAGCGCCGAAATGGTGAAGGTCTTGCCCGTACCGGCGCTGGCCTCGATCAGCTGGCTACCGTGCAGGGGGAAACTCAGTGCCAGAGGACGGTCCTGGGTCATGCGCCTTTCTCCGGGTTGCCCAAGGTCTGCCAAGGGGCGGTAAACAACGGGCGATACAAGGTTTCGCACCAGCCTTCAAACGTTTCGTCAGCGGTGAGTGCTGCAAAGTCCCGGAACTGGCGGGCCAAGGCAATGCTTTCACTCCGTTCGCCAAAGCTGGTGCGTTCGTCGCCTTCGTAGGCGCGAGCTGCTGCGGCCAGGGCTTTATCCGCATCGTCCTGGGCCAACCAGGCGAACGCGGTCTTGGCCGCGACTGGCAACGGCGCGTTCATTGCCGCCTGACGGGCCACCAACAGGTCGCCCAGCAGTTGCGCGGCCTGCGCTTGCGGCAGGGGTGCAAGCAACAGGGTCAGGTCACTGGCTACCAATGCACTGTTATAGGGGTAGCCCGCCGCACAGGCCGCCAGGTGCGTAACCCAGGGCGCGATAAGGCGGTGCCACTTCAGGTTGTTGCGCCCGGCACTGATGGTGTTGGGTACTGTGGTGATACTGAGAAGGCTCTGATCTTCCGCCTGGAACACCCGGCCCAGCCAGCCCTCCAGACGGTGCTGACCGTGCTCGAAATGCACCGGCAAAGCGCCCTCGACCAGCTGTGGCCAGCGTTGCAGCAATTGCTGGTGACGTTGCAGCAGGTCCGGCAGCGGTTCGATCAACTCGTTTTGCAGCAGTTCGCCGAAACCGGCTAGCGGCAGCAGACCGCAGGCCTGCAGGCGTCGGGCCTGGGCGCGCAAGGCTTGTTCGGCGTTGTCCGGTTCGGCCAAGGCGGCGCCAAGCAGGCTTTCACTGGCGCCGTAGCGTTGCAGGGTATCGAGGACGAAGGGCTCTTCGTCCGGGGTCGGCGCTTCCAGCGCCTCAAAGTACACCTTCAAGCGCTGGCTGAAGAAGTGCCGTACCGGGTGGCGCAAGAAGTCATTCAGCTGGTGCAGACTCAGGGCTTCAGCGTCCTGATAAGGCGGCAAGCCCGGCTCGCTCTGCGCGTCTGTCTCACCCTGCTGGTGCAGCACCTGCCATTCATGGGCATAGCTGAACAGTGGGCTGCCCTTCTGGAAGTACCGAGGGCTGAACGGCTGCAGCGGGTGCTCCTGGGTCAGTGCGTGCAACAGTTGCTCGCCCGGTCTCGCGGGCTGGCCCTGCTGCGCGTCGGCCAAATGCCAGCCCGCAGCGATGTGATCGCGCAACTGGCCGATCAGCACCGAGGCCGGGCGTTCGCTATTGTCGCGGATACTGCGCCCGACCCAGCTGACATACAGTTGGTCACGTGCTGACAGTAGCGCTTCAAGTAACAGGTAACGGTCGTCTTCGCGGCGTGAGCGGTCGCCGGGGCGATAGTCGCTGGCCATCAGGTCGAAGTCCAGCGGTGGCTGCGCACGCGGGTAATCGCCATCGTTCATGCCCAGCAGGCAGACCACTCTGAAGGGGATCGCGCGCATGGGCATGAGTGTGCAGAAGTTGACCGAGCCGGCGAGGAAACGTTGTGACAGCTTGCCCTGATCGAGGCCCGACAGCCAGGCTTCACGCACCACGGTAAGCGGTAGCGGGTCGTGCAGGCCGACGGTCTCGCACACCTCAAGCCAGCTATCACGCAAATCCTGCAACTGCATCAACAGGAACTCATCACCCTCGTCCTCGGCGAGGAAGAACACGTGCAGCAAGGCATGCAGTCGCTCGCCCCACTGGCTGACGGTGGCAGGCTCGGACAAGGCCTGGCAGGCGACTTCGAGCGCATCCAGCAACGCGACCAGCGGGCCGATCAGTGCCGCGTCCAGGCCACCGATTTCATCGTAGGGTTCAATGCCATCACAGGCCTCACCCACCCCCACGGCATAACCCAACAGCATGCGGCGCAGGCCGAAACGCCAACTGTTCTGTTCGAGCCCGGCGGGCAAGCCCAGGCTCGCCCGCTGCGCGGCGTCAAGGCCCCAACGGATGCCAGCGCCCTCGATCCAGCGGTGCAGCGTGGGCAGGTCGTTTTCGCGGATGCCGAAGCGGGCGCGGACTGCCGGCACGTCCAGCAGGTCGAGCACTTCGCTGACCGCGAAGCGGCTGTCAGGCAGTTTGAGCAGGTGCTCAAGCGCGATCAGCAAAGGCTCGCGACCACGCTGGCCCTGGTCTGTCAGGGTGAACGGGATGTAGCGTGGATCGTTACGCTGCAACTGGCCGAAGACGGCGCGGATATGCGGCGCGTAAGTGTCGATGTCCGGCAGCATGACGATCACGTCGCGCGGGCGCAAAGTCGGGTCGGCGCTGAAGCGGGCCAACAGCTGGTCGTGGAGGATCTCCACTTCACGTTGCGGGCTGTGCGCGATATGGAAGCGGATCGAGCGGTCTTTTGTGGTGTCGACTGCCGGCCACCGTTCGCGGCTCTCGGCGAGCGGGCGCAATTCCAGGATGTCGTCCTGCAGTTCGTTGAGCAGCGTGGTGGGCGAACCGTCGCTGAACAGGTCGATGCGGCCGTCGCTGAACACGCCCTGGTAGCTGCCTGGGTCATCATAGCTGTCGAGCAGGTTGATGTAGTCGCGGCCTTGTTTACCCCAGGCTGCCAGCAACGGGTGGGCATGCTGGTGCAGCGTCTGGTCGTCCAGTTGCAGGGGCATGCCTTGCTTGCGTTGCTGGCGTTTGTACTGGTGGCGCAACAGGTCCTTGTCGGCAACGATATCGGCCCAGTGGTGGCGGCATGGGTTGTGTACGCACAGCAATACCTGACTGAAACGCGACAGGCCTGCCAGTGCTTCCAGGGCCTGGGCCGGCAGCGAAGAGATACCGAACACGATCACCCTCGGTGGCAGCCCTGCAGGCGCCTGCTCCAGGCTGTTGATGCGCTCGATGAAACGTTGGTGTACCCCGGCGCGGCTTTGCGCCATGCCTTGCTCGCCAACATCCTCCAGCAATGCTCGCCACAACTCGGCTTGCCAGCGGTTGCCTGGCGGCAGAACTTTGCGCTCGCCGCGGGCCGTGTTGATGACGTGCTCACCAGTGGCCCAGTCCTTGAGCCAATCGGCGCGGTAGACCTGATACTGGTCGAACAGGTCGGCCAAGCGCTCGGCGAGCTGGTAGCGCTTGCGCAAGTCACTGTCATCGGTGAGGAAGCGCCGCAGTGGCTCGAAATGCGGGCGCTCGATGAGCGCTGGCAACAGGCGCATCAGGCGCCAGGTCAGGGGTGCCTTGTCGAGCAGAGACACTTCGGGGATTTCGCTACGGCCAAGCACGCTGCGGTAGAGCTGCCACATAAAGCTACCGGGCAGTTGCACATCGATTGCAGCGGCGATGCCGCAGCCGCCTTGGTCATCTTCCAGCGGATCTTCAGCCAGGGCCAGCTTGAGCCATTGGGCAATGCCATTGCTTTGCACCAGGGCAATTTCGTTTTCCAGAGGCGCCAGCGGGTAGCGACGCATCCAGCTCACTACCAGGCTACGCAGGTCGTCGAGGCGGTTGCCGTGGACGATCATGAAGCCAGGGTGGAGATGGGCGGTGTTGAGCATCGGAAGGTCTCTGGAGGCGCTGATGGCTGAGAGGGGAACGATATCACGCGTACATGAAACGGCCGAATGCCATCAGGCTGCGGGAGCGGCCGTGCCCGCTCCCGCAGCGATTCGCGCAGGTCGAGTTTTTTGCCCACAAAGACAAAACCCCTACCTGCGTGCGCAGATAGGGGTTTTGCGAAATGAATCTTGACGATGACCTACTCTCACATGGGGAAACCCCACACTACCATCGGCGATGCATCGTTTCACTACTGAGTTCGGGATGGGATCAGGTGGTTCCAATGCTCTATGGTCGTCAAGAAATTCTGTTGCCGGAATGTCCAGATGGACAGCCCAGCGAATTCGGATATGCGATATTTGCGAAGCTCTTGTGTAAAGCACGAATTTTCGGGTCTTTCGTCTTCACCACCACAATCTGCGTAGCAGATTGCTTGGGTGTTATATGGTCAAGCCTCACGGGCAATTAGTATTGGTTAGCTCAACGCCTCACAGCGCTTACACACCCAACCTATCAACGTCGTAGTCTTCGACGGCCCTTTAGGGGATTCAAGATCCCAGTGAGATCTCATCTTGAGGCAAGTTTCCCGCTTAGATGCTTTCAGCGGTTATCTCTTCCGAACATAGCTACCCGGCAATGCCACTGGCGTGACAACCGGAACACCAGAGGTTCGTCCACTCCGGTCCTCTCGTACTAGGAGCAGCCCCTCTCAAATCTCAAACGTCCACGGCAGATAGGGACCGAACTGTCTCACGACGTTCTAAACCCAGCTCGCGTACCACTTTAAATGGCGAACAGCCATACCCTTGGGACCGGCTTCAGCCCCAGGATGTGATGAGCCGACATCGAGGTGCCAAACACCGCCGTCGATATGAACTCTTGGGCGGTATCAGCCTGTTATCCCCGGAGTACCTTTTATCCGTTGAGCGATGGCCCTTCCATACAGAACCACCGGATCACTAAGACCTACTTTCGTACCTGCTCGACGTGTTTGTCTCGCAGTCAAGCGCGCTTTTGCCTTTATACTCTACGACCGATTTCCGACCGGTCTGAGCGCACCTTCGTACTCCTCCGTTACTCTTTGGGAGGAGACCGCCCCAGTCAAACTACCCACCATACACTGTCCTCGATCCGGATAACGGACCTGAGTTAGAACCTCAAAGTTGCCAGGGTGGTATTTCAAGGATGGCTCCATGAGAACTGGCGTCCCCACTTCAAAGCCTCCCACCTATCCTACACAAGCAAATTCAAAGTCCAGTGCAAAGCTATAGTAAAGGTTCACGGGGTCTTTCCGTCTAGCCGCGGATACACTGCATCTTCACAGCGATTTCAATTTCACTGAGTCTCGGGTGGAGACAGCGCCGCCATCGTTACGCCATTCGTGCAGGTCGGAACTTACCCGACAAGGAATTTCGCTACCTTAGGACCGTTATAGTTACGGCCGCCGTTTACCGGGGCTTCGATCAAGAGCTTCGCTTGCGCTAACCCCATCAATTAACCTTCCGGCACCGGGCAGGCGTCACACCCTATACGTCCACTTTCGTGTTTGCAGAGTGCTGTGTTTTTAATAAACAGTCGCAGCGGCCTGGTATCTTCGACCGGCATGGGCTTACGGAGCAAGTCCTTCACCCTCGCCGGCGCACCTTCTCCCGAAGTTACGGTGCCATTTTGCCTAGTTCCTTCACCCGAGTTCTCTCAAGCGCCTTGGTATTCTCTACCTAACCACCTGTGTCGGTTTGGGGTACGGTTCCCAGTTATCTGAAGCTTAGGAGCTTTTCTTGGAAGCATGGTATCAACCACTTCGTCGCCTGAAGGCAACTCGTCATCAGCTCTCGGCCTTGAAATCCCGGATTTGCCTAAGATTTCAGCCTACCACCTTAAACCTGGACAACCAACGCCAGGCTGGCCTAACCTTCTCCGTCCCTCCATCGCAATAACTGGAAGTACAGGAATATTAACCTGTTTTCCATCGACTACGCTTTTCAGCCTCGCCTTAGGGACCGACTAACCCTGCGTCGATTAACGTTGCGCAGGAAACCTTGGTCTTTCGGCGTGCGAGTTTTTCACTCGCATTGTCGTTACTCATGTCAGCATTCGCACTTCTGATACCTCCAGCAAGCTTCTCAACTCACCTTCACAGGCTTACAGAACGCTCCTCTACCGCATCATCATAAGATGATACCCGTAGCTTCGGTGCATGGTTTGAGCCCCGTTACATCTTCCGCGCAGGCCGACTCGACTAGTGAGCTATTACGCTTTCTTTAAAGGGTGGCTGCTTCTAAGCCAACCTCCTAGCTGTCTAAGCCTTCCCACATCGTTTCCCACTTAACCATGACTTTGGGACCTTAGCTGACGGTCTGGGTTGTTTCCCTTTTCACGACGGACGTTAGCACCCGCCGTGTGTCTCCCATGCTCGGCACTTGTAGGTATTCGGAGTTTGCATCGGTTTGGTAAGTCGGGATGACCCCCTAGCCGAAACAGTGCTCTACCCCCTACAGTGATACATGAGGCGCTACCTAAATAGCTTTCGAGGAGAACCAGCTATCTCCGAGCTTGATTAGCCTTTCACTCCGATCCACAGGTCATCCGCTAACTTTTCAACGGTAGTCGGTTCGGTCCTCCAGTCAGTGTTACCTAACCTTCAACCTGCCCATGGATAGATCGCCCGGTTTCGGGTCTATACCCAGCGACTAAACGCCCTATTAAGACTCGCTTTCGCTACGCCTCCCCTATTCGGTTAAGCTCGCCACTGAATATAAGTCGCTGACCCATTATACAAAAGGTACGCAGTCACCTAACAAAGTAGGCTCCCACTGCTTGTACGCATACGGTTTCAGGTTCTATTTCACTCCCCTCTCCGGGGTTCTTTTCGCCTTTCCCTCACGGTACTGGTTCACTATCGGTCAGTCAGTAGTATTTAGCCTTGGAGGATGGTCCCCCCATATTCAGACAAAGTTTCTCGTGCTCCGTCCTACTCGATTTCATTGACAAGAGATTTTCGTGTACGGGGCTATCACCCACTATGGCCGCACTTTCCAGAGCGTTCCACTAATCTCAAATCAACTTAAGGGCTGGTCCCCGTTCGCTCGCCACTACTAAGGGAATCTCGGTTGATTTCTTTTCCTCAGGGTACTTAGATGTTTCAGTTCCCCTGGTTCGCCTCTTGCACCTATGTATTCAGTACAAGATAACCAGCTTATGCTGGCTGGGTTCCCCCATTCAGAGATCTCTGGATCACAGTCTGTTTGCCGACTCCCCAAAGCTTATCGCAGGCTACCACGTCTTTCATCGCCTCTGACTGCCAAGGCATCCACCGTATGCGCTTCTTCACTTGACCATATAACCCCAAGCAATCTGGTTATACTGTGAAGACGACATTCGCCGAAAATTCGTACGTTGCTCTTTCGAGCAGAACTCACAAATTTTACCTTAGCCTGATCCACCAGCAGTGAAACTGGTGTTCAGTCTATATCTATCACATATCCGAATTTTTAAAGAACGATCTGACAAAAGTCAGAAATCAACATTCGACGCGAATGCTCATTTCTGAGTTTGATCAAGGTAAAGCAAGTGGTGGAGCCAAGCGGGATCGAACCGCTGACCTCCTGCGTGCAAGGCAGGCGCTCTCCCAGCTGAGCTATGGCCCCGCATATTGGTAGGTCTGGGCAGATTTGAACTGCAGAAGAGCCGTCCTCACCACTCTTTATCCAGAGGCATGGGGTGCTCAACATTCTAACCAAAATTGGTAGGTCTGGGCAGATTTGAACTGCCGACCTCACCCTTATCAGGGGTGCGCTCTAACCAACTGAGCTACAGACCTAAGGGTAAAACTTTGGGTCTTGATCGTCTTTATACAATGAATCAAGCAATTCGTGTGGGAGCTCATCAGCAGGCTGATGTCGTCGATTAAGGAGGTGATCCAGCCGCAGGTTCCCCTACGGCTACCTTGTTACGACTTCACCCCAGTCATGAATCACACCGTGGTAACCGTCCCCCCGAAGGTTAGACTAGCTACTTCTGGTGCAACCCACTCCCATGGTGTGACGGGCGGTGTGTACAAGGCCCGGGAACGTATTCACCGCGACATTCTGATTCGCGATTACTAGCGATTCCGACTTCACGCAGTCGAGT